>JBCCGX010000058.1:0-18198 GCA_039029035.1 Acidobacteriota bacterium
TCCCGGCAGGAAGACATAGGTCGCTCCCGGGAAGCCCCAGAGGAGATCGACCGCTGTTCCCGCCGGCAAGGGCTGGAAGGGATTCTGGCCGCCAGTCGCCTCGAAGAAATTGGCCGAGCCGCCGCAAACCGGCGAAGCCGGACGGACGACCTGATTGCCCGAGACGTTCCCGTTGACCGGATCGTAGGCCTCGACACGATAGAAGTAGTGGCCGCCGCTGAGCAGGGTCGCGTCGGTGTAGGAAGTCCCTACCAGATTGTCCGCGATGAGGAAGCTGGGATCCGGCTCCAGGACACCCGAATGAGGCGCACGATACACCCGGTACCGAATCTCCGTTTGACACAGCGACACGGCTGGATTCCACGCCAGCTCTGCACTGCAGCCCTGAAGGGTCACGGACTGCAGCCCGTCGAAGAGGGGCTTTTTCTCACAGCCGGCATTGGCCGGAGGCAGGAGCGCACCTTCGTAGCGCGCCCGGATCGGCGGCCGGCCGGCCAGGACCGCGCCTTGCGAGTTCTGCGCCACCACCCAGATGTCCGCCGCTTGGATCGTGGCGTCGCAGACGGCGCCCTCGACCTCGTACCCGGAAGTCATGAAATCTGCCGCCAGTGGGCCGTTCTTGGCCGTCGAGACCAACCAGTTGCGCAGCCGGCAGCCGGGCTGGTACGCGTCTCGGGCTGTCGACGCCAACACCTGGACGTTGGCGGTGTCACAATGGCGGGATTCGAAATGGATGACCGGGCGTCCGTGGAACGGCGGGCTCGTCGTCGGCATCTCGACGTCGAAGTAGCGGAAGTGGCAACTGCCATCATCCGGCGGGTCGACATAGGCGATCTGAGATAGTCGAGACAGCATCGGCTCGCCGCTCAACGCCGGGTTGTCGTAGACCTCGAGCCAAAACGCCGCCGCGGTTACCGCCGCGCAAACTCCGCCAGTGCCGGGGTGGGTCCAGCCGCCGGCCATGAAGAGAGGCTCTTCGGAGCCTGCCGGGCTCGTCCACTGGGGCTCACTGAAGAGCTCGCACTCCGGAGGCACCAGGCCGGCAACAGTCGATGCTCGCACGACGGGATAGTGACCGCCACAGTTCCGTGTCACCCAGGTGATTGTCGGTGGGCGCCCGTCATAGCCGTGGTTGACGTAGAAGTTCTCGATATGGCAGAGGCTCGGATCGAAGGTCGAGCGCACGGTCTGAGCTGGCCTTTCTTCCAGAACCTGCCCGGTCCCCTGATCGACGATGACGAGGCGGAAGCTCGCTTGCGAGAGAGGTTCGCAGTCTTTGGCCCCGTTGACGGTGATCTGGTAGTTCGGCAGGCTACCGGTGTGGGCCTGGTGAACGTCCGAGTAGTTGTAACCGTGGACCATGAAATGGGCCGGCGCAGGTCCCTGGGTGCTGCGCGAGAAGACTCCGTCCCGTAGCTCACAGGCATCGTCCTCGAGATCTCCGGTGGAGGTCAGGACCCGTACTTCGAGCGGCCCGTCATTGGGGCAACCCTGAGTTGTCCACTGGATCAACGGCGCACCGTTGATGCCGTCCTGGGGATCAAAGTCGACGATCTGGCAGCCGTCCCGCAAACTCACCCAAGCCGACCAGAACGTCGGTTCCAGATCGACACTCAAGCCCCGCACTCGCCATTCGAAGACCTCTGCCGGGTCCAGAAGGAACGGATCGAGATCGCCGAGAGCTGCCAGGTACACCTGCTGCTCCGAAGCAGACAGGGCTGAGATCGCTTGCCGGATCCCGGCTTCGTCGAGCAACAGGGAGGGTGTCGACGTGAGAAAGCGCAGCGCGGCCGCGCGCCCCTCCAGGCGAAGCTCGACGAGAAACTCCGCCAACGCCGGATCAGGCGTCCAGCCGAGATAGAAACGTGGCGCTCGCGGTATCTGCCCCGCCGGCCGTAGATTGCGTGGCACGTCGAGCGGGTCCGGAATGCTGGTCGCTGCCAGGGTCGGCCGATTCATCGCATCCCATGCCTCGATCCTGCTGACGACAGAACGGCTCCCGTCTATCGCCTCTGCGGTGGTGAGAAGGCCGGTGGCATCGTCGTATTCAAACTTCTCCACGGGTTGCCAGGTCGGCGGATCGCCGACCTCTGCTCGCCGTTCCCGGAGGCGCCCCAACTCGTCATAAACAAACTTGAAGTGATCTCCCGCTGAGTTACTCTGCGACTCGAGCAGGCCGCGTTCGTCGAAGACGTAGCTCGTCAGTCCGGTTTCCGGATGCTGCTCCGAGATCATCCGGTCGAGAAGGTCGCGAGTGGCGAAGCGGGAAGGGAGAGGGGTTGCAACGCCGTTGCTATCCAGAGGAATGGGCCGGGTCTCCACTCGGTGGTGACCGTCGCCCGCCGCGGTGTACAGAAACTCCGTCCGGTGGCCGTTGGTCGAGGCTTCCAAGGTCCGGCCGGCGAGGTCCGTCCGCTGAACCCGTACCACCGCCGGTTCGGAAACATCGCAGCGCACCCGAGACACCGTCGTGGTCTCAGTCTCGAAACCCGAGGAGTCGAAGTACGTGTCCACACAGCCTAGATCCTCCCCGGTGGCTGGATCCCGGGTCACGACTTTCACCGGTCGGCCGAGAACGTCGAAGGTGGTTTTGGTCTCCGCACCGAGAGCGCTGATGCCCCGATTGCCGAGACCCAGATCCGAATAGAAAGTCGAAGTCACGCCACTGACACCGGTATCTACCGCACCGACGGTGCCGGATGCGCGACCCCAGGCATCGACACAGCTGACTTGAGATCGGTTGCCTGCGATGGATTCTTGCCAGACCTCGCCTCGACAGCCCACGGGGGCGGGGGCGCCCTGGGCGAGGGGAGGGCTGTAGCGCGTCTCGGAACGAAAGCCGAGGAGAGGCACGGTCAGGCGCAGGCGACCATCAGCATCGTACTGGAACTCGGTCCGAACGTTACTCGTGGTCTCTTCGTCGAGTTGACCGTCGGGACGGACAATCCGGGTCATCGGTTCGCCGAGGGGAGGCGTGACCACCTCGGGCACCCCGTATTGATAGTCCGCGAACCGAGTCGCAAACTCGGCTCCGCCGACAGACTGACTTTCTAACATGCCGTCGTCGAGACCACCTGGAGCATCGTGATAGCTGTAGTCGACGACCAGACCATCGGCCGGCGATAGCTCCGGGCAGTCCTCGCCCTGCACGACTGCGGGTGCCGAGTTCCTGGCATACAGCACCTTGCAGACTGGCCGGGGCCAGGTCTCGTCATAGAGATAGGCGATCCGGCCCAAAGGATAGGAACCTCCGGTATCGTGGACCTCCTCTTTCGATTCGGTGACCAAGGCGAGCTGGTAGGGGTGCTCGAAAGTCTCGGTGCTGTAAGTCAGATCGCCGGTGAATCGATCAAGGTATCGAAACTCCCGCGAGACCGAACGACCCGTATCATCACCACCATAGCGCAACGAGCCGGACGGCTTCTGCGGGTGACGCGTCCCCCCGAGATAGCTCAGGTCGACCGTGGTGGTACCGCCGTCGGCCTCCAGCCGGTAGCTGGAGGGAATTCCATGGACAACGATCCTGTCTGCACTGGTCGTCGACCCAGCAGGATAGCTGGCAACAACGTAACCTTCGTAGCTCCACGATTCGTGTTTCTGCTGACCGCGGTAGGTCTCGACTCGGCTCATGGGTTGGCCGATCAGGTAGTCGGTCCCCAGTCCGGGATCAGCGATCTGGAGCGGCGGTCCATAGAAGTCCGTTTCGCGTTCGTACCCTTCGGGCCCGAGCACGGTTACCGTGAACCTATGAGTACCGGTCGCAGGGTCATCCGGGAGATCCGGATGCTGATCATAGGCGAGAGAGTAGGCACCACCGCTATGCTCGATTGCGGTGACGCGAGTCTGCCGGAAGTCTACGATCATGTAGTTGACGTTGGGATTGAAAGGATCACAAGCTCCGCCCACCGCTTTCAGGCAGTCGATGCGTGTCTTGAGGGCCTGTTCTTCATAGGTCAGCCGGACCGTACCGCCGAAGGGCAACTCGAGATCTTTCAGGAACGGGTAGAACTCCCCAGGCTGGTACTCGACCCGCAAGTGGTGGGCATGGCCGAGGGCAGTCTCCATCTCCTTCAGCACGCAGCCTTGAAAGTAGGAAGCCGCAGAAGTTGGATGAGACTCCGATTTGTATTCAAAGTCGGCCAGAGTCCGGGTCCCTCGAGGCGACTCGAGTCGGATGCGGTTGACGTAGAGACGCGTCGGATCAGGCTCGCAATGCGCCTGGGATTGATAGTCGAAAACCAGAGAACGCCCCCAGCTATCCCGAATACGCTCGATTTGGGGGCGCTGATCCCGGTTACTCAGGCCTCCGGCTCGATACTCGACTGTGGTAGCTCGACCCCTTGCGTCTACGATCTCGACAGGATAGAACCGTGCGGTACTGCCCAAGCTCCAGTAGGCGGATGGTTCGAAGACGATACGGCTGCCATCCGGATTGAGTAGCCAATACTTGCCAGTACCAAAGGTCGTGCTGAACCGCCTCGTCAGGCGCCGGAAGGTAGCGTCGATGAAGTGAGAATCGCGGATGTTTTGCTGCGGAACGCAAGCACCTCGGGAGCCACCCCCTATAGCTTCGCATACCGGGCTGCTGGCACCGGGCGCCATCTGCGATTGAAAAGTACTATCTACCTCAAACGAAGTGAGACTCCCCGATGGCTCCAGATACGCGACCTTTTCTCGCTCCAGCAAATAATCACCGTTCGGAAAAGTGGTCACTGTCTGGGCGACTTGCGTGGATATGAACCCGAGGTGGAGGTGCCAACCCAAGCCGAGCGGACTATCTACCGCGACTTGATTCACCGGCCCTGAGTCGTTGAGGCCCTCTCGGTTGGGAGCGATATAGCTGGGAGTCACCGACAGACCTTCGACCCCTACCGGCGGCAAGCTTGCCTGCACCTTGCCCGTGAACTCGTTGATGCGCACGAGCGGCGCCGAGGCCGTCGTCCCGAGGAGGTTGGAATCGGTGCTAAAGGGATGGATCTCCTTATTGATCAGATCATCCCCACCCTGGGCACGGGCGATGGCTGCGGACAAGACCGACAAGGTTACCGTTAGCCAAAGACACGCATGCCGTAGTTTCGAAATCATTGTTGTGACCTTCCTCACGTCCATTGCGATGTCGGGAGGCCGCCGCGACATGCGGAAAAGGGCCTCCAAGAATTCCTTTCGATGGCGCCGGAACGCCCTCGTCCCGGGTACACAGAGAGCTAACGGCAAGGTTGGATTAGTGGCGGAAGATGCAAGGTTTTTTATTCCAAACCGTCTTGGCCGTGGCCGGAGCTGCGCCCAGTTGCGCTATCGTGAATTGAAGATAGACTCGCCGTTCAGAAGCGCCCGGCGAATCTTGGTCGAATCCGGGATCAGGATCCCCTCGTCCTCATCCTCTTCGAGATACTCAGGCTTGAGCAGATCTGCTGCGCAGCCAAAAGACTCGGATCGAACAACATCGCGACACACCTTGACTTTGCCCTCGCTCGCTTCGATCACCAGTGGATCGGACCAACAAAAGACCAAGGGGCCCACGGGCTCACGAATCACCACGTAGTCACCCGTCGAATGGACAATCAAAGCATCACGAAATATTGCCTCCCCTCTGAATTCGGCGGGTCCTTCGCCAAGTATTATGCTGCTCGCTTTCACCGCCCCAAAAACAACGATGCCACCGATGCAGCTATCTGTCAGTATTCCATCGACTACCAGTTTGCCCGTGACGATGATATTCAGGCCCTGCAGGTCACGGTCGGTAAACAGACTTCCGTCGACGCTGCAGTCTCCGTCGTAGGCATACCAGGTGCGAACAGCAGCGAAGTAGTTCGGGTCAGGGAGGGTTGACCCGGACATCAACTCGGCAAAAGATGGCGGTGTTAGTCTCTTGAACCCAAGTTTTTCCAACTGATTCTGTGACGATGGCCTTGCGGTCATTGTCTTGCTCCTTTCTCGTTTGCGGTCGACAAATGGGATCCCCTCCTGCCCGGTTTCCGGAGCTGCGGCGCAGGCCACAAGGACGACCGGCCAACGGTCATTCTGGGATGCGGTCTGACTAGCCGGTCAGTCGCTCGACCCAACGGCAGAAGGAGTCCGGCGAATCGACATCACCCGCTTGCGCCGGGTGGCGGACGATCTCGCGCGCGGTCCTTGGTATGCTGACTCCGAAGGTCGTTTCGACCCACTGCCGGTATTCGCGGTTCGGATGAACCACCCTTTCTCCCGGATCGGCGTTGGGCAGCGCGGCGAATTGCTCGACAAGAACGATCTCGTCATAGCCGATGGCGAGGAGGCGTAGGAAGTCGACTGCGTCCTTCCCGAGAGTGCAGACCAGGCCCCCGCCCGAGCTCATATGGACGATTCGCTGCTGCCCCTCATCGTCCAGCCAGAACGCGGCCCGCGAGCCATCCCAGCCGGTCTGGGCAAAGAGGGCCAGTCGAGCCGCTACTTCGGGATCGTCGTTGCCGAACCAATCCTCGAGGTAATCGGCGTCGCCTTCGGCGAAGAAGCGCACCCAGGTCCCACCGGGGCGCTCCGTCTCCGTGCCTTCGGCACGGATCCGATCCTCGTCGAAAAGGGTGCCGATGCGCAGATCCCCTCGATCGATGAAGGTGCCGCGGCTTTCGATCCACGAGAAGAGTCGGTCGATCGGCTCAAGAAGTCGTAAGCCGGGCGGCAGGGTTTGGGAGATCTGCGCGGAGAGAGATACGACCTCAGGGACGCTTGTCTGGCTCATGGCTCGTACTCGAAGCGCAACCAGATCTTGTCGTCGAGGGTCTGGCTCCTATAGAAGGAGTACGTCTCACCCGCGGAGAAGGCCAGGAACAGCTCGTCGTGCCAGTTGGAGGACAGATAGGACTGCACCAGCTCCAGGATCGCCGAACGGAACGTCAAGCAGCGGGTCTCCCCGAGGACTTCTCGATAGCTCATTTCGTGAGGTGAATCGACGAACGTGAGGACCAATCCCTCGGCGTCTTCCGGCATCGCATAGGCCTCTTGTCCTTGAGGGCACCGCTTGCCCGGCCGAAGGATCAGGGGCTCCAACAGAAAGCGGCCGAGAACGAGATCGGCATCGCTGCCCCGAAACCCGCGCGCGACCTTCTCGGCGTACTTTTTCTGGAGCTCCTCCTCTCCACAGTCCCCTCCATTATCCGCCCACACCTGGGCCATGTAGCGCGCCACGGAACCGAGATCCGCCGGGGCAAAGAGCTCGGCGGCACCGGTACCCTCGAGCCGGAAGGCTCCGACAGCGGCGAGAATCTCTTCGTATTCGTGCGGCAGGTTGATCCCCAAGCGGGTTTCGGCCTGTCGGAACTCGGCGTCAGGGATCGGCTCGCCGCGATGGACACTCGCGAGGTAGTTCCCCATCGCCTCGTAGACCTGAACGTCCTCGTGCATCGCCGAGATCGCCGAGAACAGGACCTCGACAACTTCGGTGCCAGACCTCGCGCGCTTCAAGCGCGCCCGCAAAGAGGATTCGGCCTCGATCAACCCGGCGCCGTGGATGGTCATCTCCTGGCCATCGAGCGCCGTCTTGCCCTCGATCCGATAGCGATGAGGGCCGGGGGCCAGATCGATCCGATGCCGCTCCTCGGGGCGCTCCGCATCGGTCATGAACCGCGCGGCAACCTGACCGTCGATCCACAGGGTAACCTGCTCTGAGAGCTGATCCTCACCGAGCGAGTCGGATAGCACCAGGGATTGGGCCTGGATCCTTCCGGTCCCGACCCAGGCCAGCGACATGATGACGACGATCAGACACGGGAGCAGATGCATGGGAATCCTTTCTTATAAGCCCTTGGAGCCTGCTCGGCCTGCCCGATGCAGCCTTCGCCGGCAGAAACCGCTGTTCTTCCGCCGCCCCTGTAGACGGCCGAGACGAGTCTCTTTCCGCGGAGGATCCTCCCTTCTGGCATCGGCCGCGTCCTGAGGCGACGGTTAATTGCACCTTAAGCCGGGCGAAAAGGCGGCTTGTGTGGGGTGAGTTTCCGACCCCTGCGACAAGGGACGAATCTGCTCGGGCCCGGGGTGAAAGGGAGCCTTCGGTGGCCAGCTACGGCGGGCGACGGGCCGGCAAGGTATCCAGAGCGATCCGCCGTTGTCGACGGCACTGGGCCGAGGGCCTCAAGTCACTGGCCTGTGGTAAGTTCCTGGTCAGTTCCAGGTGCCTAGGTTCCAGGTGCCTCCATCGGATGAGGAAGATGAGGATGCGAAATGGAACCTGAGTTGCACCCGATCTGAGCCCTGATGCCCGGCGCCAAGGCTGGACCACGAAGAGGTCGAGCAGCCTGACACGGGGCTCGTTGCTTCCCCCTGCCGTCGGACTCCGGAAACGAACGACTGAGCCTGCTTCCCAATGCGCGACACCACCACCTCTTTCCATTTCGATGGATGGCGGGCTCTGCCAGACAGAAACCGACTGATCGCGCCGTCCGGGGATCGGGTGGATCTACCGGCACAAGTCATGTGCTTGCTGGTGGAGCTGGCGCACAGCGAGGGCCGCGTGCTGAGCCGCAGGGAACTCCTCGATAGTGTGTGGCAAGGTCGTGCGGTGACCGACGATGTTCTGACCGTGGCCGTCCACACACTGCGCAAGGCGCTCGGCGACCGGCCTGAATCGGCGCGGTATGTCGAGACAATCAAGGGAAGCGGCTATCGGTGGTGTGTCCCTGTCACCTCGACGCCCCAAGCCACGACCGCCGAACCGGCGATGCAGCCAGTCTTCGAGGCCGAGCCCAAGGTGTCCTCGCAACTCGGCCGCCGGTGGCTTTGGGCACTCCCGGCAGCCCTCATCGCGCTGGTTCTTCTCAACTTTGTGGTCTCCATCGATGCGCCCTCGTCGTCGGCGCGAGAGGCCCCGTCGCGTCCGATCGTGGCGGTGCTGCCGATCGTCCCCTTCTCGCCGGCAGCGGATGACACCGCCTTCGCCGAAGCGTTGTCGGCCGCCTTGATCGACGCCCTGGCGGCGACCGGAAAGGTGGACGTCATCAGCCGCACCACCATGCGGCGCTACCGCGACAGCCCCCTTTCGACGGCGGCCATCGCCGGACAGCTCGAAGTCACCGCGATGCTCGAGGTCACAATCGTCCGCCGCCTGGATATCTTTCAAGCTTCGGTGTCGTTGATCGACGCCGAGACCGAGCGGCGAGTCTGGGTCGAACGCTTCGCGGCATCGATCAACAAGATGCCAGATTTCGCCGAGACCATCGCCGCGGCAGTAGCCGGCCGATTGAGCGGCGACACCGCATCCCTCGAAGATCGATTTCAATCCCCTGGCGACGCCTGGGTACCCAAGGCGGCCAGGGCAGCATGGGTCGAGGCCGAGCTGGCGATGAAAGAGGTTTCCCCTGCCGCCTTTGTTGCCGCCGAGGAAGCCTTGTCCAAGGCCCTTGCTCTGGCGCCGGGATTCGCCCCCGTGTACGCGGCTCGAGCCAATTTTCGCTTGCGGCAGCTCACGATCGCGGCGCCAGCGCAACGTCCGTTGCTTGTCACCCAAGCACGCCAGGATGTCGAGGAGGCGCTGGCTCTTGATCCCGGTTTCGGGCCTGCCTGGGCTGCCCGCGCGTCTTTGCGCCTAGACTTCGACTGGGACCTCGAGGGGGCCGAAGCAGACCTCCGCCTGGCTTTTCAAAACAGCTCCGAGGGCTCGGAGCCACATGCTCTCTATCGCCGGTTGTTGAGTGCCCGGGGGCGTCACCGCGCGGCCGAGGCGCATGCCCGAATGGCAGCTCGCCTGGATCCGTTCAACGTCGGACGCCTTTTCGATCTGGCTGCCGCGTTGATGCTCGATGGTCGATTGGATGAGGCGTTGGAGGTTGCCGATTCCGTCGCCGAGCCCCGACCGCCCACCGCCCGGCTGCTGCGAGCGGGCCTGCTCGATCTCCTAGGCCAAGAAGATCAGGCTTTCGAGACCTACCTGCGGTTCTTCGCGGACATCGGTCAAAAGGTCGACGAAGAGCATCTACGGGCTGTCTTTGCCGGCCAGGGACTGACGGGCTTTTACGCCCAATGGCACGAAGATCAGCGCGAGTCGCTCGATGGATTTCTTCGCGCCGCCATCGAGGTCCGGGCCGGTCATGCCGAGCTCGCCCTGAGCAGCCTGGCCGAGCTCCTGGAGAACCGGAATCCGGCCCTCCTCACCCTCGCCTATGAGCCGGCGTTCACTCCCATCCGGAACGATCCGCGGTTCCTCGAGATGGTCGCGGAGATTCGCCGACTTTCCTCGGGCGCCTGAGTCCGCCGCTGTTTTAAGCCAGACTTCACCTCCGCTTCAGGACGCCCGCAGCGGCTCTAGGAGATCTTTCTCTCGAGCCACGGGCACCACTTCCTCGGAGCCGCTGGGTACCGTGGTCACGAAGCACTGGATTCCATCTGGTGGTGGTTCGAAGTCCAGTGCCCCTTTTACATGCCCGTCTGGGAGAACGCCATGCAACGACCCGCCCGATCGCCGATCCTCCCTCTGGCCCTGCTGGCCAGCCTGTGCATCGTCACACCGTCTCGGGCGACCGATTCGCAAGCCCTCAAGAAGTTCCGCAAGATGCTGATCAAGGGCGCCAACGAGCTCGTTTTCGATCCGGTCGAGACCCTCGAACAACTCGGCCTGGAGCCCGCCGAAGTGGTACCCGTGGTTGGCGAGGTCCTGAACGACTCCCAAGCTCGAGACACGGCTCGCAGGGCCGCCGCCGACATCGCCGTCAAGCTCGGCGAGATGGGCGCCGGAACACCCCTGGTGCCGGCCCTGGCTCAGGCCATCCACGACGACAACGGCTTCGTCTCCGGCGCCGCCTTGCGGGCCCTCCAACGCATCGGCAAAGACGCGGCCCCGGCCCTGCCGGAGTTGATGAAGCTGATGCGCCGGGGTGGCGCCTTGCGTCCGATCCAATGCGGCGGAAATGACGCTCCTCGCGCGTCCGAGCCCGCGCAGTCGACCCGCCCGGCACCGCGACCGACGCTGTCACCGATCCAGAGCATCGGAGATGCCGCGGTCCCTTTCCTCCTCGAAGGCCTGGCAAGCGACCTACCTGAAGTGCGGGCAGTCTCTGCCGATGCTCTCCACAACCATGGCAGGCGGGCGGAGATCCACAGGCCCCTGATGGCAATCTTCAACGACCCGGTGAAGGAGGTGCGCTGGCAAGCTCTGGAGACCGCGAGATACCTGCAGCCCTCTTCGCCGGAGTTGCTCGAAGCCCTGGTCGCCCGCCTCGCGGACCCTGACTCCTGCGTCGTTCTGGCAGCCGTCCGCGCCCTCGAGCGCCCCGACGCCGGCGCGCAGGCGGAGGCGCTGCGGCCCTTGCTGCAGCACGGCAACGGGGAGATCCGCGCCGCCGCCGCGCGCACTCTCCGCCGCATGGAGGCTGGCGGCACGCCGTTGCTGGAAACCTCCAAGATCGACATGGCGAACAACCTGGCGGATCCGGATCCCCAAACTCGGTTCGAGGCAGCGGTCGCCCTGGCGGCATCTGCTCCGGACACTCCCGGGCTGGCGGAAGCCTTACGCGATGGGCTGCGGGACGCCACCGCCATTCTCTCAACGTCTAAAAACCTGATCGACGCCATCGCCGCCCTTGGCCAGATCGGACCGCGAGGGCGGGTCGCCGCCCCTGACTTGATCCAGCTCATCCCGCTTTATCATCAGGCCGAGCTGGTCCAATCCCGGGCAGCCCAAAGCCTGGGCAGCATGGGACCGATGCCCGAGCACGTGGCCGCCGTGGCCGGCCTGCTGCCCGGGGCCGGCGACCACCTCGAGGTCTGGCTCCTCTATGCCATCACCGCCCTCGACCCGACCCGCGACGACGGCGTGGCGGGTCTGATGGAACGGCTCGAGAGCAACGACTCGGTGGTCCAGCAGAATGCCGTCCACGCCCTCGGTCTACTCGGACCCCGGGCCTGGGTTGCCCTACCCGAGCTACGCGGCTTGCTGAGCAGCCAGGATCGAACGCTGCAGGGCCTGACCGAGTGGGCCATCGGGCAGATCGACACTCGGGAGGTTTGAGCCGGTAGTCCAACGAAGTCGTCTCGACGAGTCCCTCGCTGGCCCCAGGCTGCGAAGGAGGAAGCAACGAGCGCTGTGGCCCCGCCGTTGCTCCAGCCTGATGAGGTGAGCAGGACGGTATCCCGGACGCCTGGTCCAAGCAGCGTCTCGGACCTTGGTCTCGACAAAGGAGTCAATGATGATTGTCTGGGGCAGCGGTCGCAACGTCGCGGGGATGGATCGTGCTGGTGGCGATGGTCTTTGCCCTGGTGCTTCTCGGAATGCTGGGAGCCTGGCTCGGGTGAGCTTGGCTGCCGAAATCCGGGCTTGGCTGCGCGACAGCGACGTGGACCCCTCGTCCGAGGCCTACTCGGAGCTCATGACAAGTCTCTCGGGCTTGGTTCCCGGTCTGACTCTCCTCACTTTTGAAGGGCGTGCCCGATCTTCGCGCAGTCGCTCTCTGGAGAACGGGCAAGTCGCCCGATTCCCTGTGATCACGCTGTATTTGAGGTACGACGAGGACCGGTGTCTGGCCGGGCTCGATGCCGAGCAGCACAACTGGGATGACTCCTGGCCGGGCACCCGCTCCATCCGGGAGCGGGCGAACACCATTCTTCGCCGGCATGGATTTCCCGCCGACGACATCTCCGAGCGAGCTTTCGTATTCGTCAGGTCGCTCGAGCCGATCGCTTTCAACCGGATCGGTCGAGCCGCCAAGGAGCAGGTCGGGCGATTGATCCGCCGGCAGACCGGCCTGGAGCCATCGCATCTGTTCTGGAGCAGCCAGGGGATCTACTATGCCGTTTGGAAGGATCGCAGCACCTGCCGACGAATTGGCTGGTGGGCTCGTAGGAGCATCGCACGCGAGGTGCCGCGGCTCATCGCCTGCCTCGACCCGGACCGACACTGCCAGGTCCACGCGGTTCGGGTCGAGTACGTCTACATTGGCCAGAAAGGGGTCAGTCTTTACGGCCTCTCGCGGGAAGACTGAGCCGCCTGCGATGCTCGAATACCCAGGCAACAGAGCCAGCCAATACGACGCTGAACATCCCAACGAGGGATTGCCAACAGGTCGCCACCAGTCTTTGGTGGCTCGAAGCAGAAAACTGCCGAGGGTCACCGTCTCCAGGTCCACCCGATGCTCTGAGTCGCTCAGCCTCCGGACATCCGATCGGCCGATCCGCTGGTCGATTGACACAAGACAGGCACCTTGCCAACTCACACCGTGTCAACTCTGATGCCTGAGCAACCCCCAACGCACTTTACTGCCACGGGTGAACGGCCTGTCTTCACCGCATTCGTCCAGACACTCTTGCGAGAAAAAGAAGGCGGCGAGCCCTGTGGCGAAAAGCTCTTCCAACAGGCCTGGCTCGTGCTGCGCCGCGCCCTGATTCGAGAGTTGCGCCGCCGAGGCCTGTGGCAGACTCCGGCCGCTTTCCTGGGCATCACCGGCGACCGCTGGACAGAGCGCTCTATCGCCGGGCCCACGGCCAGCCTTTTCGAGGACGACCCGCTCGACGAGCTCGTTGCGGCCGCCTATGAATTCGTCTTCGTCGATCGCCTCAGCGCCATCTGCGATCAGCTCGAGATCAAGCCTTCCATCGACGGGCTCGTTTTCTTGAATCTGCGCCACTTTCTCTGCGAGCGCCAGCGTCGCTACGACCCGCTCGGATATCGCATCTTCAAGGTGCTCCGTCAGGCCATCACGAGAGCCGTAGAGGATGGAGAGTGGGCCGTTGTCGCCGGGGACCCCAAGGTCCACAACGAAACCGTCCTCGGCGTTGAGGGCGGTTCAGAAGAGCCGGACGATGGCACCCGAGTCGCCAAGCTCGCCGGCACGTGGGCAGAGAGCCTGATGCCGGCTCTGGTCACCGCCCAGGGTAAGGCCCAACGCAGGTTAGTTCTGCAGGTTCGGGAAGCCATCGTCGCTCTACCTGAGCATGGCATCGAGTGCTTTCGCTGTGGCGATTTGATCCGCGGCCTCCGCCATCGGAGCCGCCAACTCTGGACTTCGATCTTCGATGTCCATCGAGGGCCCACGGCTTTTGCTGCGGACTCCGGTACCCTGGATGGTCGAGTTACCCTTGTCTTGCCCGACCTTGGCTTCCAGGATCGAAACAGCTTCGAGGCTTTGCTCAATTGTGTCAGCTGGAAGATCGCCCACGCCGGGCACGGTTCTGACGAAGATCTTCCACGCTTGTGGCACCTTCTCTCTACCTTCGCTCAAGATGAGGACGCAGGGAAAGTGCCTTCGCGGCGACAGCTGGCTCGACTCCTGGAAATTCCCCGAGACCGACTCCCGGGTTTGCTGCGTCTTCTCGGCAACCTGATCGAGGACTGTCACCGCCATGTCCGCAACGCCGCCGTCAGCTCGTCGGTGCACGCCCTCAGTAGGCAGCGGCAGCAGCCGACACGCAAGGACCGACCATGAGTCACAGGCAAGATCGCCTGGGACGTTCACATCTAGAACGCGGTCAACCCAGATGCCACAGACCCCGCACGTGGCCGTTGGCTGGCATCGCATGTTTCGAGGATCAAAACCATGGAATCCAGCAAGAGTTTACGACCTTGGATCACCGTCGCGATGCTCCTGTCGCACGCCGCTTGCCTCGCCTGCACAGCCGTTCGTACGAGCGAACCGGCTCCAGCCGTGGTGCCGCTGCCTTCCGCGACACTGCGACCGGAGGCGACGATAGAGCGCATCGCGTTCGGCTCTTGCTACGTGCCGCAGTTCGAGGAGCCCCATATCTGGCGAGCGATCGAGACGAGAGAGCCTGACGTCCTCCTGCTCCTTGGGGACAACGTGTACCAGACGGAAGAGAAGAACCAGCCCGAGCTCCGGGAGCTTCGAGAAGGCTACCTGGCGCTGGCCCGGGACGAGCCGTTCGCGCGTCTGCGGACGTCGACTCCGGTGTTGGTGACCTGGGACGACCATGACTACGGCTTCAACGACGCGGGCGGCGACTGGCCGCACAAGTGGCGCTCCGAGGCGCTGTTCGAGGAGGTGTGGGCGGTGCCGCAGGAAGACCCCCGGCGCTCTCGACCGGGTGTTCACCACTCTGCGGTCATCGGTCCCAAGGGTCGCCGGGTCCACCTCTTGATGCTCGACACCCGCTTCTTTCGTTCGCCTCTGAAGCGAAACAGCGAGGGCGACGTGGTGCCAGATGCCGACTCCGAAAAGACCCTCCTGGGCGAAGAACAGTGGGCCTGGCTGGAGCAAGAGCTGCGCCGCCCAGCGAATCTGCGCATCGTAGCGTCGTCGATCCAGGTCCTGACGGACGCCTACACCGGAGAGCGTTGGGGTGCGCTGCCCCGTGAACGAAGGCGCCTCTTCAGCCTGATCGCCTCCTCCAATGCCGGCGGTGTGGTCTTCGTCTCCGGCGACCGGCACCTTGGTGCCATCTATCGCGACGACGAGGTGGGGCCCTACCCCATGATCGAAGTCACATCGAGCTCTCTCAACTTCCCCATTCCCGAGGAAGCCGTGGCTACCTGGGACGAGCCCGACCCCCGTCGGCTTGGCGATCTCTACTTCAGCGTAAACTTTGGGGTCGTCGAGCTCGACTGGCAAGCCGGCTTGGTGCAGCTGGGCCTGAGAAACGGAGATGGCACCATGGTCCACTCCCTCACCGTCTGTCTCGCAGAGCTTCAACCCGACCGAAACAAGCCACGGAACCAACAATGAGCGCAGCCATCTATCGATAACTACTCAAGCCGGGCGTTGAGTATCTCGCCGATGAGGGTTGACCATGCGACCTGCCGGCTCACTCCAGCCGGACGCTGACTCGGCCCTCGTCGGAAACCTCGATCTGCAGGGCACGGGCGCTCCCAGGCGGCAGATTGCCTTTGATCTCGGCCGTCTTGGTGGTCGAGCCCTTGCGCCAGACGTAGACCCGCAGATCGAGGTCGCCGGACGGCAAGGTGAGGCGCTGCTGCAGACTACCGGACGTCTTGCGGGCGCGGCGCAACAGGCCGCTCTTCCCACTGACGAACTTGAACGGCTGCTGCAGGATCTTCTCCTGACCGTTGAAAATCGTCAGGCGGCCTTCGGAAATCTTGGAAGCGAAGTTGATCGTCAGGGTGGCTTCCGCCGCCACCGCAGGGGTCTGCACGCTGCCGGTCTCGACCGAGGGACTCGCCGCGGTGGTGCGAGGCGGGGGCGGTGCCTGTGCTCTCTGCCGCGCCAGCATGTCCTCCCGACGCCGCTGACCGTCCTCGGCCTGGCGCAAGAGATCCTTGCCGTCGGCATTCTCCGGGTCGACTTCCAGCACTTCCTGCGCTAGTCGAATAGCTGCGGGGTAATCCCGCCGATTGAGCGAGGCACGCCCGGCATCGAGACGCTCGGAGACAAAGGCCTCTTCGAGCTCGACACCGTCGGACTCGAGGATCGCCCGCTCGGCCCGATCGCGCCAACGGCGGATCTCGCGATCGTCCGGGGCGATGGCCGCCGCACGCTCGAAGGCTTCGAGAGCGGCGGACGGCTGGCCGGCATCGAGGTGTTCGCGGCCTCGCTTGAGAAAGGGCAGAACCTCGACTTGCCGCTGGAGCTCCGGATCGTCGCGCTGCGGCGCTTCCTCTTCGCGCACCGACAACCGAGCCACGCCCACCACCACCAAGCCGATCGCCACGACGAGAGCCGCAGCTAGGGCCACTCTTGCGGTCGACGGTTTGGCGAGAAAGCTCTTCCCCTTCGCCTCCGCAGTCGCCGATCCCGTCGCTGCCTCGGGGGCGAAAGTCCCGGACGCGAAAGTACCTGACCCGTAAGCGCCGGTCGGCTGGGTTACGGCCGGAGCTGCAACCGGCGGGGCGGGTGCCGTTTGAGGAGGCACCGGAGCGGCCGCCGCGGACGGCACCGTGCCGGGCGGAAAGGGTGTCGCGCCGGGCGGGTTCGAGGGCGGCATGGCGACTGACGAAGACGATTCGGCCGGCGGATTCGCTGCGCCGGCCGCTGGCGCGGCTGGCGGAACCGCCGAAGACGCAGGCGCCGCCACCGGGCTGGGAACCGCAGCTGCCGCCGTAGCCGGAGCTGCCACAGTAGTCGGGCCAGGGGCCGCAGCCGGGGCGGACGCCGCAGCCGGGGTACCGGTCGGGCTCGGCGCGGTCGGCGGCGGTGAAATCGCCGACGGTTCGGCGAGGAACGAGCTGGTACGGGTCCCGGATGGCGGTGTCGAGGCCGATGGAGGTGGCGCGAACACCGCCCGCAGATCCGTCGCCATATCGCCACCCCGGTCGTAGCGCTCCGCCGGATCTTTGGCCAGGGCCCGGTTCAGCACTTCGGTCACCGCCGGCGGCAGGCCCGGCACCAGATCGCCCACCGGCGTGAAGTCACCGAAGACGATGCGGTGCGTCACCGCCGACAGGTTCTCGCCAAAGAATGGCTTCTTGCCGGTCAGCAGCTCGTAGAACATGACGCCGAGCGAGAAGATGTCGGCGCGGTGGTCGACTGCCTGGCCTTGGATCTGCTCGGGCGACATGTAGTTCGGCGGTCAGGCGTTTGTGACGTGGGACGCCATCACTCAGGATACAGATCGTGTTGATTTGATTTTTGAGGTGAACGGAGGTGGCTTTAGCGATGCTTCACGGCCGACGCTGGGCACACTTGATGGGCAAGGAATACCTGTCTACAAGTATGAGGTGCCAACCACCGTAGGCAACTCTGGCGAACTGCTAGATGGCGGCGTGATCGTTGAATCTTTGGCGCTCCCTGTGTATGACGAAAGCGATTATAAACCCACCGAGGGTAGCGTAACAGTTGAGCTCTCTCCATCTTTGGCCGCCGCTATGACAACTGGTTTGGACTATCTTGAGCATTACGAATATGAATGCACCGAACAGGTTGTCTCAAAGTTCTTGCCAAACGTGTTGACCACCAGAGCCTTGATTAAAACGGGCACAAGCGATCCTGTATTGGAGGATAACCTCGAAGCAGAAGTTAACGTGGCGTTGCAAAAGATTTATGCGCGCCAACGGCCGAATGGCGGCTGGTCTTGGTGGGACAATCCCAACAGCGAGACAACCACGCTGGTAGCAGCATATGTTGTCCTCTCCTTATTAGAAGCACGCGATGCAGGCTACGATGTACGCGAGGATGTGATTTCTGATGGACTAGGCTACTTGCGTATCAACATCGAGCGCAACGACGATGCCCGCGGCCGGTCAAAATTAAACCGCGAGGCGTTTGTGCTTTGGGTTTTGGCCAAAGGGGATATGCTGAATGCCAATCTGGTGACCAAACTGTTTGATAA
>JBCCGX010000059.1:0-18087 GCA_039029035.1 Acidobacteriota bacterium
CGATTCCCCTGCACGCGACTTGTGTGCGGGTGCCGATCGTGCTCAGCCATAGTGAGGCGGTCTGGATCGAGACCGAGAAAGCGGCGAGTCCTGAAGAGGTGCGCGATGTCTTGCGCGGTGCCGAAGGCCTAGTGCTGGTCGACGATCCGCAGACGCATCGTTTCCCGACGACGACTCTGGCGGCGAGGGAGGATCCGGTCTACGCCGGACGTATCCGGCGCGACCCCACGATCGCCAACGGCCTGGCCCTGTGGATCGTGGCCGACAACATTCGCAAAGGCGCGGCTCTCAACGCAGTGCAGATTGCCGAGCGCTTGGTCGAGCTCCTTTAGCTTGCTAGCTGCGCTAGGGAAGGCGGCATCTCGAATCTCGAGTCAAGTTACGCCTTCCCTTAGCACCGATGCGGGTTTCGCCGTCTGAAGCGAAGCCTCGTTAGACTGCTGGCGAAGCCTCGCGTCGGCGTTTGACGGCGTCGATCCGTTTTGGAATACTGCTGGTCGTGGGTGTGAAAACACATCGGCTGCTTGCCATCCTCGTCCTGCTCCTCTGGTTGGCGCCTAGTGCTGGCGCAATCGCGATGGGTTTGCATGTTGCCCTGCATCAACACTGCGAAGGGGCGGTCGGGCACGACGAAGCGCTGAGTCATCTTACGCAGGCGGCCGCGCACGGGCACCATCATCACCCGATGGCGGCGGAGTCACACCATGAGCACGAGGCGCTCGTAAAGGGCGGGGCCACCGTGTCTCGGACGGTGACTGCGGTCGCGGTCGACTGGGATCTGAGAGGTATCGGGCCAACCACTGGGTCAGCCGACGCGGTGTGGCAGCAGCCCCTCTCGCGCTACGGCCCTTCTACACCCCTGTTCACCGCCCACTGTTCCCTGCTGCTCTGATCCAAGGCTCGTGTCCGGGCTCGTCGTGAGCTCGAAAACCTAAGCCTGGAATAGGAGTCAGCATGCACCGCCATGTCCGGACCGGCTGGTTGCCGGTTTTGCTTGTCGCTTCGGTAACGGCCGAGGCTTCGTCAGTCGTTACCGAAACCGAGTTTCTGGCGTTCCTAGACGCCTCACATCCTGCCGCTCTGCAAGCGTCAGAGTCTGTTGCGGCCGCGCGGGGTCGTGTCGTCGCAGCGGCCACCCTCGAGAATCCGACGCTCAGTGTCGTGCGAGAGGATCCGAGCGGGCCGGCCGAGCAGCTCGATTGGACGCTCTCGTGGCAGCTCCCGGGGAGCGATCGACGGCGATGGATCGAAGCCGGTGAAGGAGCGCTCGCCGCGGCCGAGGCCCAGCAGTCGATGGAGCTGTTGGCCCTTCGTCTGGCGATGCGCGAGATCTATGCCGATTGGGCCGTAAACGGCGCACGTCGCGCGCGGCTGGCGCTGCAAGTCGAGCGGGTCGAGCGCCTGGCGAGGCGCGAAGCTGCGCGCGCCGAGAAGGGCGAGGCGTCTGGCTTGGCGGCACGACGGCTGGACCTGGCCGTCGCCGTTCTACGGTCACGGCTCGCTCTGGCGGATGCCGATACGGAAGCGGCCCGTACGCGAGCGGCGGCTTGGGCGCCGGAGCTACCGCCCGATGCCAGATCCGAGCTGCCTCTGCTGCCCGAAGCGATCGACGCTGCCGGCGATCCGCCCCGTTTGGGCGCTTCGCCCCGCTTACGAGCAGCACAGGCCGACCTTGCCGCCGCCCTGCTCGAACAGCAAGCTGCTCGGCACTTCGTGCGCTCCCCTGAGGTCCAGATCGGTTGGCAGGCCCAGGAAACAGCCGCCGAGTCCTTGGACGGGCCGATTGTCGGCCTGGCCTGGTCGGTGCCGATCTTCGCCCGCGGGCAGGCGGCGCGTGCTCTGGCCGAGTCGCGCGTGTCGGCGGCGCGAAGCCAGCTGGAGCTGGTTCGACGAGAGAGTGCGGCGGCCCGGTCGTCGGCCGGCGAAGTCTACTCGCGCCACTCTGCGGCGGTCGAGCAGGCCGAATCGGCGGTGGCTGGCAACGAGCGGTTGCTCGCGGCCGCCGAAGTCGCCTTCCGGCATGGTGAAACGACTTTGACGGATCTTCTCGACACGCTGCGCGCCATGGATGATGCCGAGATGGCGGTGCTCGACCTTTATGCCGCGGCGCTGGCTGCGAACCGTGAGCTCGAACGCCAAATCGGCTCGGGAGCCGTCGCTCCATCCCCCGATTCCAATCCTGTGAAGGAGTAAATCCCATGATCAAGACCCGCATCCTGTTGGCTGGCCTGCTGTATTGCTTCGCATTGTCGTCGTTGGCTTGCCAGAGCAACGAACCCCAGTCGTCGCCGCCTCCCGAGGCACCGGCGGCACAGAGCCCAAAGGCCGCTGACGAGACCGAGGCGGTCGCCTATGAGCCCGCCTATCCGCAAGAGGTCAGTGAAGCGGAGCTGAGCGAAGACGACGTGACGCAACAAGAGGCCTTGCAAGATGACAGTCACTCCCATGGCGACGGCGAAGCGCACAGTCACGGCCCGGGCACACACACCCACGGAGCCGACCAGGGCAAGGACGAAGGTAATGATTCGAGTCGAGACGGCTAGTCGGTCAGTTTTGCTGGGGCTACTCGCCGGTGTGACTCTCGGCGGCTGTCAAGCGCCGGTGGCTGAGGTGCCGGCCGCGGTGCCGGGAAGCTGGTCGGTGACGGTCTGGGGCGATCGTTTCGAGGTTTTTCCGGAGGTCGATCCGTTGGTGGCGGGGGCGTCGGCGATGGCGCACATCCACGTCACTCGGCTGGCCGACGCTGCTCCCCTGCGCCAGGGGCGAGTGTCTTTTGTCCTGGCCGGAACCGGTAGCGATGAGGTGTTTACTGCCGAGCAGCCGACACGACCGGGAGTCTTTGACCTGGAGATTCGGCCTGCGGCCTCGGGTGAGCGCGATTTGACGATTCAGGTGGAGGTTGATGGCGTCAGTGAGACGATTCGTGGCGGCCGCGTTCGGGTTGGCACGGCCGAGCAGCCGGGCGGCCTTCGGGTCGCTCCGGCGCCGCGCGGCGCCAGCGGTGGCGGAGAGCCGGCGCCATTTCTAAAAGAGCAGCAATGGCGCTCGGGCTTGGCCACGGCCTGGGTCCGCAAGGGACAGTTGGCGGGCAGCGTCAAGGGATTGGCGCGGGTCCGGCCACCGGCTGGCGGTGAGACTCGGATCACTGCGCCGGTGGATGGCATTCTGAGGGCTCCCGGCGAACCTCGCGCCTGGCCTTACGTCGGTCGCCGTGTCGAACGCGGTAGCGCGCTGTTCCGGGTGACACCGAGGGTTGCCGTCGATCAGAGTCTGCCGACGCTCGAAGCAGAGCTGGCGACCCTGGCCGCCGAGCACCGTGGTGCCACGGCTCGCCTGGCTCGTCTCGAAGAGCTCTTGGCGCTCGAGGCGACCAGCCGGCGGGAAGTCGAAGAAGCGCGTACCCGGGTCGAGACCTTGGCCGTGCGCCACGAAGCCTCAGAGCACGATCTGCACGCGGCCCGTTCGGCGCGCCAAGGGGGAGAGACTGCTGGTCATGTCCTACGGGCTCCGTTCAGTGGCCAGGTCGCTGAGGTCACTGCTTCCCTTGGAGCGACGGTGGCGGCCGGCGAGACCCTTGCCCGGCTGGTCCGTACCGACGAGCTTTGGCTCGAGATCGCGGTGCCGCCGGCCCAGGCGCGTCGGCTGGCGGCAGAGGAGGCGCAGGGGGTGGTCCTCGACGCACCGCCCGGTCCGCCGATACGCATCGAAGAGGGCCTGCAACTGATCTCAGTGGCGCCGGAGCTGTCCCCCGCCACCAGCACAGTCACGGTGCTTCTCGCGGCGCCGCCGACGCCGGGCTTGACCCTCGGCACGACCTGGGAAGCTCGGATTCTTCTCGCCGAGCAGCGCGCTGGCATCGTCGTTCCGGCAACCGCGTTGGTCGATGACGGCGGCCTGTCGGTGGTCTACCTACAACTCGCCGGCGAGACCTTCGTGCGGCAGGAAGTCCATGTGCTGGAACGCCAGGGAGACCGGATCTTGGTCGATCGTCTGACGCCGGGGCAGCGCCTGGTGACCCGCGGGGGGGAAGCGATTCGTCGCGCCTCACTCTTGGCCAGCGGCCAGGCCCACGGACACGCGCACTGACGGGGAGGCTGGTATGGGACGACTCGAGGCCCTGATTCGCTGGTCGTTGCGTCATCGGTGGCTGGTCTTGCTTGCCGCCGGCCTCCTTCTGGCGATCGGCGCGCTGTGGATCAGTCGCTTACCCCTGGAGATCTTTCCTGATCTCTCGGCGCCGACGGTCACCGTGATCACGGAGGCACCGGGCATGGCACCGGAAGAGGTCGAGCTGTTGGTGACCTTCCCCCTCGAGTCGGCGGTCAACGGCTCGCCGGGGGTTCGCCGATTGCGCTCGGTGTCGGCCGATGGCATCTCGGTCGTCTGGGTCGAGTTCCACTGGGGCACTGACATTTACCAGGCGCGCCAGCTGGTGACCGAACGCTTGCAGCGCGTTGATCTACCCGCGCGAGTCGAACGGCCGGAGCTCGGGCCGATCTCTTCGATCATGGGGGAGATCACCTTCATCGCGATGACGTCCCAGAGCGTCTCGGCGATGGAGCTCCGCCGGCTGGCGGAGACCGTCGTGCGGCGCAATCTGCTCGCCATTCCGGGTATTTCGCAAGTGATACCGATCGGCGGCGAGGTCCGCCAACTCCAGGTGACCGTGCGTCCGACGGCACTCGCCCAGCACGGGGTCTCTCTCGGCCAGGTGCTGGAGACCGTTCGCCGGGCCAGTCGCAGCCCGGTGGCGGGATTCCATGTCGAGAGTGGGCAGGAATACCTCGTTCGAGGCCTCGGGCGCGCCAACGGTCCGGAGCAGATCGCCGCCGCCGCGGTGCGGGTGGTGGACGGTGTGCCGCTCGAGGTGGGTGACGTCGCCGACGTCGACTGGGCACCTGCACCGGCTCGCGGCACGGCGGCTTATCGCGCCAAGCCGGCAGTCGTGCTGTCGGTGCAGAAGCAGCCTGACACCAATACTCTGGAGCTGACGGCGGCGATCGACGATGTGTTGACGCGACTGCAGGCGTCGCTGCCTGAGGGAGTCATCCTGGAGAAGGAGAACTTCCGCCAGGCGGACTTCATCGAGATCGCGATCGGTAACGTCACCACGGCGCTGCGTGACGGCGCGCTGCTGGTCGTCGTGGTCTTGGTGCTCTTTCTCGGCAACCTGCGGACGACCTTCATCGCGACCCTGGCGATCCCGTTGTCGCTGGTCTCCGGCGTCGTGGTCCTCTCGGCGTTCGGTCAGACGATCAACACCATGACTCTCGGTGGATTGACCATCGCCATCGGCCTGTTGGTGGACGATGCGATCATTGCGGTCGAGAATGTCTTTCGCCGTCTGCGGGAGGAGCGCCGACAGCCAGCGGCCGAGCGCCGTGCGGTCGTCGAAGTGGTCGCTGCAGCGACCACCGAAGTGGTGAGCCCGATCCTCTTCGCCACGCTGATCATTCTGCTGGTCTTCCTGCCGATCTTCTTCCTACCTGGCCTCGAGGGGCGGCTGCTGTGGCCGCTCGGACTAGCCTTCATGTCGGCCCTCGCGGCCTCACTTGTCGTTGCGTTGTCCGTCACGCCGGTCCTCGCCGGTCTGCTCCTCGGGTCGGCCTGGGAGGAGGTGCACCGAGAGCCTTGGCTGTTGCGGAGCTTGCGGTCTGCTTACCGGCCGACTCTGGCCTGGTGCCTGCGCCAGCGCTATCTGGTCCCGGCGCTGGCGCTGCTGCTGGTGGTGGCCGCCGCTGCCCTGGTCCCGGGCCTCGGACGGAGCTTCTTGCCGCCATTCAACGAGGGCTCGCTCACTGTTTCGGTGGTCAGCCCGCCGGGTATACCGTTGGCTGAGAGTGATCGGCTGGGACGTCAGGTGGAAGAGGCGCTACTGGCTTTCCCGGAGGTCCTGTCCACCAGTCGGCGCACCGGCCGGGCAGAGAAAGATGAGCACGTGCAAGGGGTCGGGGCGTCCGAAATGGAAGTCGTGCTGCGGCCACTCGGCAAGGACCGTTCGAAGGACGAGCTGGTGGCGGCGATGCGGCGTGCCGTGGCGACGATTCCCGGCGTGGCGGTCTCCTTCGGCCAACCGATCAGCCATCGCATCGACCACATGATTTCGGGCTCCAAGACCAACCTGGCGGTCAAGGTCTTCGGTCCGGACCTGGCCGTGCTGCGGGGCCTCGCCGCACGAATCGAGCAGATACTGAACGAGGTCCCCGGCATGGTCGACCTGTCGAACCAGGAGCAGGCTGCCATCCCTCAACTGGTGATCGATTTCGATCGTCCGGCGATGGCTCGTCACGGTCTACTGGCCGCGGATCTGGCTGAAGCGGTCGAAGCCCTTTTTCAAGGCGTCGTGGCGGGCGAGATCGTCGCCCAAGGCGTGACTTCGGAGATGGTGGTTCGTCTTCCCCCCAGCCTGCGCCAATCGCCGGAAGAGATGTCGACGCTGCCGATCTCGACCCCGGGCGGGAGCCAGATTCCGCTGGCTGCCGTCGCCGACGTTCGACGGACTCTCGGTCCGTCCCTGATCCGACGCGAGAACGTGCAGCGTGTCGCGATGGTGACCGCCAACGTCGTGGGGGCCGATCTGGCCGGTCGTGTCGAACGTGCCAGAGCAGCGATCGAAGCCCAGGTGGACCTGCCACGGGGCTATCTGGTGGTCTTCGGTGGCCAGTTCGAGGAGGCCACGCGCAGTGCGCGCAATCTGGCTCTGCTCGTCGCCCTGATCTTGCTCGGAATGTACGGATTGCTCTATTTCGCCTTTGCCAGCCATCGCGACACACTGGTGATTCTGGTCAACCTGCCGCTCGCCCTGATCGGTGGTGTCGTCGCGGTGGCCCTGACCGGCGGCGTCCTTTCAGTCGCCACTCTCATCGGATTCGTCACGCTCTTTGGCATTGCCACCCGCAACGGCGTCCTGCTGGTCAACAACTACCAGCGCTTGCTTGCCGGGGGGGCCTCGCTGGACGAAGCGGTGTGCCAAGGCTCCGAGGAGCGGATGGCACCGATTCTGATGACGGCCCTCACTGCGGGTCTTGCCCTGGTGCCCCTAATGCTGGCGGCAGGGGCTCCCGGCAACGAGATCCAAAGCCCGATGGCGCAAGTCATCGTCGGCGGACTACTCACCTCGACCCTGCTCAACCTCGTGGTCGTGCCAGTGCTGTATCGCAGGGTCAAGGTTGCTCGTAGTCGCTGACAGATCTCGATCTCGAGGGTGCCGGAGATTTCCGTAGCAATCAATTGACAGTCAGGGCGAGTGAGCCTAAGATGGCGGTAATAGGGCGTTAGTTGATTGGTATGGGTCATCGTGGGACCCTCGCCTCCGAGCTGCTCTAAGGAAAAGATCCGGGCCCTGATGCTTGCGGAAATCGGTGTATCGGGCACGGTGCTGCGGTCGACGGCCCACCACCGGCGGGCGTCGAGCAGGTCGACTTGTGTGCGAGTTTCGCCCGGGAGCGCCGGACTTCGATAGACCCATGAAAGAGCAATCTCAGCCTCGAGCGACGGCTTCTGCAATGGACTCACCGCGCCTGAAGGGCCAAGGTAGTCTGGAGTCGTCCCCCGTCGCGCCGGAGGCCAGCTGCGGCATGGGATCGGCTGCCGGTACCCGGCTCACGCCGCGTCAACTGGAGTCGCATTTGTGGGAGGCAGCGAACCTTCTGCGTGGCAAGATCGATAGCGCTGACTTCAAGAGCTACATCTTCAGCCTCCTGTTCTACAAGCGCCTGTGCGATGTTTGGGAGGAAGAGAGCGCAGCCGGTCGCGAGCGGCATCGTTTCGTTGTTCCCGAGGCGGCGCTATGGAGCAATGTCTGCGACGGGCGGCCAGGCCTAGGGCGTCGGCTCGACGCTGCGCTGCAGGTCCTCGAAGAGGCCAATCGCCGCTTGATGGGAGTTTTCCGACAGGTCAGCTTCGATCATCCGGATCGTTTCCCGGACAGCACGCTCGAGCGATTGATTCAGCATTTCGAGCGCCACCGCCTGCGTAACGCCGACGTCGAGCCCGACATGCTCGGCAACGCCTATGAGTACCTCATCGCTCAATTCGCCGATGACGCAGGCAAGCGAGGCGGTGAGTTCTACACCCCCAAGCAAGTCGTTCGACTGCTCGTCGAGTGTCTGCAGCCCGGCCCGGGGATGAGCGTCTACGATCCGGCCTGTGGCTCGGGCGGCATGTTGCTCGGTGCGGTGTCGCATCTCACCCGCCAGAGTCGAGAGCCCAGCGAGCTCGAGCTGTTCGGTCAGGAGATGAACGTCAACACCTGGGCCATTTGTCAGACGAATCTCCTTTTGCATGGTATCGACCATGCCTCGGTCGTCTGTGGCGATACCTTGCGCCAGCCCAGGCACTTGACCTCGGACGGCAAGGCCCTGCGCACCTTCGATCGAGTGTTGGCCAACCCGCCGTTCTCGCTCAAGAATTGGGGGCACGACGAGTGGTGTCATGGAGACCGATTCCGGCGCGATCGGTACGGGTGTCCGCCGCGACACTATGGCGATTTGGCCTTCGTCCAGCACATGATCGCCACCCTCGCACCACAGGGCAGGCTCGGTGTCGTTCTACCGCTCGGCATCCTTTTCCGGCGAGGCGCCGAGAGCTCCATCCGTCGGCAGTTGGTCGAGGACGACCTGATCGAAGCGGTGATTGGATTGGCGCCCAACCTCTTCTATGGCACGACGATCTCGACCTGTGTCTTGATCCTCGCCCGGCGTAAATCCGCCTTCCGCCGGGGACAGGTTCTGTTCGTCGATGGGACCGAAGAGCGCGCCAAGCGCAAGAACCAAGACCATCTGTCGGATGCGAACGTCTCGCGCCTGGTGGCGGCCTTCGAAGCCTTCGACAACCAAGCGGGCTTTTCTCACGTTGCGACACTGGAGGAGATTGCCGCGAACGACTTTCACCTCACCGTTTCGCGCTATGTGCAGCTTGCCCTGCCCGACGAGGTGCACGATTCGGCGGGTGAGCTGCAGTTGCTGCTGCAGCTGAGAAACCAGCGGGAAGCCGCTGAGACGGAGATGCTCCGCCTGTTCGCCGAGCTCGGGCTCGACCAACCGGGTGAGTGACCCGCTCGGCAAGTCAGTCGCCGCTCCGCGCCTGGTACCAAGACCAATCCGGTATCGGTGCACGGCCGAATCTGATCAAATGAGACAGAGGCTTGCAGCGTTCCATCGGGTCTGCTTCGAGGAGGCTCGGTTGACCTGCCAGAGGCTCGATCGATCCGGATTATGACTCTCGTACGCTATCTCTTGCCCGTCGTTCTCGTGCTGCTCGGCGTGGGGCGAGCGACTGCTGACTCGGTTGAGCCGACAGCGCGGCAGCCTTTTTTCCTCGGTGGGATTCAGCTCAACGAAGACGACCATCAACGCTGGTCGGCGGCGCTGACTCAGGCTGGCATGAACACCGTCCAGGTGACGGCCTATGCCCATCAGGGGCCCTGGCACAGTGCCGAGCTGTGGTACGCCGAACAAGAGCCGTCGGTCCTGGCCGAGATCCGCGCAGCGCGTGCCAACGGCCTGCAAGTCGTGCTGGTTCTAAGGGTGGCGCTCGATCACAACGACCCGGCCAATCGTTTTCTGTGGCACGGCTTAGTCTATCCTCGCAGCGAGGCGCAGCTGGCCCTGTGGTTCCGCCGCTATACCGAATTCGTCGTCAAGTGGGCCCGCATCGCGAAAAAAGAAGGTGTGCAGGTGCTCGGGGTCGCTAGTGAGATGAACGCACTGGCCGCGACCCTGCCGGTCGAGGACGTGCCCGAGCTGGCGGCCTACTACCTGGACGACGTCAAGCAGCACGAGCTGCGCCAACTGGTCGAGCGCCACGCCCATCTCTTCACCGACGAGGTCCGTTCGGCCATGGGTGCGGGGGACTTTGCATCGCTGGACGAGTTTCTCCGCCAGCGCAATGAGGCCGAGCGTCGCTGGGCGCGCAGCTATACCTTCGCCGAGCCGGGGACTGAACTGACCGACGAAGCCCGGGTCGAGCACATCAACCGTCGCCGTCAGCGCCTGCAGCACCATTGGCGTGAGCTGATCGGTGAGGTCCGTAAGGTCTACCGAGGTTGGCTGACGCTGGCCGCGAATTTCGACAACTACCACGAGGTCGGGTTCTGGAAAGACCTCGATCTGATGGGTATCAATGCCTACTTCCCGCTCCGCGCGTCCCTCGACAGCCCGCTCGATGTGCCTTCCCTGACCGCCTCTTGGCGCAACGTCTTCGAGGCCATCGATGCCTTTCGCGCAACCCATGGCTTGACTCAGAAGGTCGTCTTCACCGAGCTCGGCTACACCCAGCGTCGAGGCGTGACGTTCGCTCCCTGGAGCTCGCGTGGCTTCGTGCCGATCTGGGACGGAGGCGAAGAGGGCGCCGGCTCGGTGCTCCTTTGGTCGGCCCAGCCGATCGTCCCCGAGGAGCGTGCGCTGGCCGTCCGTGCCCTGTACGACGCCTGGCAGCAGACCGCCGATTCTTCGCTTGTCGGTGTTCTCTACTGGAAGCTGTCCTCGCGCCTCGAATTGGCGCGCTACGAGCCCTTCATGCTCTACCTCGGCCGCGAAGTGCACGATCCTTTGTTCGACGCCTTGACGCTCTTCGCCGATCCAATTCGTCCCTTCACCAATCCGCTGGCGTTCGCCAAGCCGCGCTACGCGCCGTGGGCCGACGCGATCCTACGCGGGGATGTCGATGCGATCGATGGTCTCAGTCGCCGGCATCGCAAGGCGAGACCTCCGGCGGGGCAGCTACCACCGTTGCATCTGGCGGTGCAGGCAGGCCAGACGCCCATCGTCCGGCGCCTCGTCGAGCGGGGCGTCAGCCCCAAGTCGCGCGATCGGTCCGGTCGCCTGCCGGCGCATTGGGCCTGCTATCAGCAAGACGTCGAGATCGTTAGCCTGTTACTGCCGCCAGCCAGGGTGTCATGGCGCGATGACCTTGGCGAGACACCCCATGTGAAGTGCGCCCGGCTCGACAATGTCGCGGTGATGGGAGAGCTCTTGCGCCACAGACCCGAGCCGCTGCACGAGGCCAACATCTTGGGCCAGACGCCTTTGCGATTGGCTGCCGCCCAGGCTTCCTTGGCGATGGTGGAGCTTCTGCTCGACCACGGTGCGCGAGTGGATGATGCCGATTCCGATGGAGTGACCCCGTTGCATATCGCGGCGCGCCGTGGTGAGCCGAGGATCGTCGCGCGTTTGGCTGAGGCTTCAGAACGCGAGGCGCGCGACCATCAGGGGCACCGCCCCACTCACTACGCAGCCTACTACGGCCAGCGAGAGGCCTTCGATCTGTTGTGGAAAGGTAGGGAAGCCGGCCGGCTGAACCGTAGCGGGCAGAGTCTCTTGCATCTGGCAGCTCATGGTGGCGATACCGAGATCCTGCAGCGGCTGTTGCGACACGACTTCGACATCGACCTGAAGGATGTCGATGGTCGGACTCCTCTGCACTTCGCGACGATGAAGACCCACCGAGCCGCCGCCGCGCTCCTGCTCGAGCACGGCGCCGACGCGCGACTTCCGGACGGAGACGGGCAGACGGTCGCGCATTCGAGTGCAGCCAGCTCGGATTCGCAGTTGTTACAGCTGTTTCTTACGCCCTCGACCCTCGATCTGCCCGATCGAGCCGGCAACACACCCTTGCATCACGCTGCGGGGTGGGGGCGGGTCGAGAACGTCCGCTTACTGCTCGCCGCCGGCGCCTCGCCGGAGCTCGCGAACGACGCCGGGCAAACCGCTCTGGAAGTCGCCAGGGAGTCTGGCCGCAAGCGGGTGGTCGAGTTGATGCGGCAATAACGCAACGACAGCTTCGACTACACAATTTCCGCTCGATCGAAACTACTAGCCTGTCAGCTCCGTTGAAGGAGTGTGTCGCTCGATTCGCAGAACCAGCAACCGTGGGGGGCTTTTCCGTGCAAAGGAAGACACTCGATTTCTTTATCCTGATCTCCTTGGCTGTCTTGCCGACGATGTCGTCCGCCCAGCCGTCCGTTGGCGGAGAGCTCCAGGTCAACACCTACACGACCGGTAACCAACAAAGCGCTGGGGTCGGTACCGATGCGGCTGGCAATTTCGTCGTCACATGGCAGAGTGATAGTGCGCCAGGAGTCGATGTGGCGGCGGTCTTGGCTCAGCGTTTCGATGCCGAGGGTTCGCCCGTCGGTGGCGAGTTCCAGGTCAGCTTCAATCCTAATGAAGACAACTCGAGCCCGGGCCTCGCGGTGGCGGATGATGGGGCCTTCGTCGTCGTCTGGGCGGCACCCGGGTTCCTTCCAGGCAGCAAGATCATCGTCGGCGGCCAATATGGCGCTGACGGAGGGTTGATCAGCACCTTCGCTCCTGGCGGTTTTTCGATCGACGATAGCCGAGAGCCTTCTGTGGATCTGGCCGCGGACGGTTCGGCCGTGGTGGTCTGGGACGCGACCAGTACCCTGGGTAATGACGTCGACGGCCGCAGTATCCAGGGGCGCCGGCACACGGCCAATGGCGATCCGATCGGCGATCAATTCCAGATCAACACCTACACCACCAACGATCAGGAGAACGCCGTGGTCGGAGCTGATGCGGCCGGTAACTTCGTTGTCGCCTGGGAGAGTGTCGGGGCGGACGACGCGGACAGCCGGAGCATTCTGGCGCAGCGCTTCGACACCAACGGCGACGCCTTGGGTGACGAGTTTCGAGTCAGCATCAGCACCCTGCGGGACAACCTGGATCCTAGTATCGCGGTGCGTGGGGATGGTGAGTTCGTCATTGCCTGGACCGCGCCCGGCTTCGTGCCGCCCTCGACCAATCTACTCGGGCGGCGCTATGCCGCCGACGGCGATCTTCTCGAGACCTTCCAGGCCAGTGCCGGAACCGTGGGTAGCGAGCGGCACCCACAGGTTTCGTTCGATACCGACGGTTCTTTCGTCGTCGCCTGGGACAGTTCGTTTTTGGACGAGACAGACGGTGACAGCCGCAGCATCCAGGCGCGACGCTTCGCTGCCGATGGCAGCGCCCTGGGTGATCAGTTCCAGGTCAACACCTTCACACCTGGTGATCAGACCAGAGCGTCCGTCGCCGCCGATGACGAGCGATTCGTCATCGTTTGGGAAACTGAGGGCACTGATGGTGACGGCCTCGGCATCCAGGCCCAGAGGTACGCCGTGCGTGTTTTCGCCGACGGCTTCGAGACCGGCGATCTTTCGGCCTGGTGAGGCGTCTGGCCGGCTACTCGCTGCGCAGCGCTTCGACCGGATCGATGCGACTGGCTCGTCGGGCCGGTAGGTATCCGCCGGCAAGAGCAATGGCGGTGAGGAGCGCGGCGGTGCTGCCGAGAAACGTCAGGTTGGTGGGCTCGATCTCATAGAGAAAGCTACGCAGCAAGCGGGCGCTGGCCAGAGCACCGCTGAGCCCCAGGGCGATGCCGAGAAGCGCCAACCTGAGGGTGTCGACTAGCACGAGGGAGCGCAGGCGCCGCGCCGTGGCACCGAGAGTCGCGCGGATGCCGATCTCGCGTACTCGCCGGCTGACCGAGAACGACATGACGGCATAAGTGCCGACCAAGGTCAGCAAGAGAGCGAGAGCAGCGAAGAGACCGACCAGAGCGGTGCGCGAGCGCGGCAGACTCAGAGACTGGCGTACGAGACTTGCCAGGTTGACCGCGGGATCGACGGGCAGCAGTGGATCGAGCTGACGCACCGCAGCGTTGACCGCGTCGGCCGTTGGCACAGGGGCGTCGGCTATGCGGTGGACAGCGAATAGACTGTTGGACGGCATACCGTTCCACGGCTGGTGCCACGAGAGGTAGAGAACGCCGCCGGGGGTCTTGGCGAAGCCTTCCTGGCGCACGTCTTCGACGACGCCGACCACCGTGTAAGCTTCATCGTTGCGGATCAGGATCTCCTGGCCGACGGCGTCCTCGGTGGGCCAGTTCTGCTCTGCCAGTAGCCGGCTGATCACCGCGACCGTCTGCGTACCCTGGCGATCCGCTTCGGCGAAGGAACGCCCTTCGAGCACAGGGATGCCCAAAGTTTGAAAGTACTCGGGCGTCACGAAGGTGATCGCCGCGCTGCGCCCTTGGGTCCAGTCGTTCTCTCGGTCACCGCGTCCGGGGACGTGGTAACCGGTGACCAGGGATGGACCGGGCAGCGGCAGCTTCGAGGTCAACGCGGTCGATTCGACGCCAGGCAGATGCGGTGCTCGGTCGAGCAAGCGCTCGGCGAACGCCTGTCGGGCCTCGGGCTCACTGTAGCGCCAATCGGGCAGGCGCAGCTCCTGAACCAGGACTTGCTGTGGCCTGAATCCGGGGTCGACGGCGGTGAGGCGGAAGAAGCTGCCGACCAGGAGACTCGCGGCAGCGGTGAGAACCAGCGTCAGAGCGATTTCTGCCACGACCAGCGTGCTGTGGGCGAGCCGTCCTCCGGCGTTCGCGGTGCTGCGGCTGGCTGAAAGATCCTGAGCCGAAATCCGCGAGCCCAGGATCGCCGGTAGCAGTCCGGCCAGCACGCCGGTGAGGAGGCTTAGCAAGACGGTGAAGAACGCGACATCACGCCCCATGGAGATGTCAGCGGTGCGTGGCAGGTCAGCAGGAATCCAGGCCAACAGCACGGCGTGGGCTTGGTAAGCCAGACCCAACCCCAAGAGACCACCGGTCGCTGCCAGCAGCACGCTCTCAGCCATCAACTGCCCGCCCAGCCGCAGCCGGCCAGCGCCGAGGGCGGCGCGCACTGCCAGCTCGTGACGCCGCTGAGCGGTTCGTGCTAGCAGCAGATGCGCCACGTTGACGCAGGCGATAAAGAGCACCGCCGCCACTGCAGCCATCAGCAAGAGGAGCAGCGGACGATGGGTGCCGACGACCTGATCGAGCAGCGGCACGAGGTGAAATCCCGCCTCCGCATGACTTTCCGGGTAGGCCTCGGCGAGGCCGGCGGCCAGTTGATCGACGGCTGTCTGGGCCGCGTCGAGGCTGCCGTCTGCCGGTAACCGTGCCACCGCTTCGTAGCGCCAGTTGTCGCGTTCGGTGCGGTCCTTCGAACTGACCTGCAGCGGCAGCCAGAGGCGGTCTTCCAGGTGGCCGGTCAAGCGGCTGGCGGCGATCCGATGGCCTACCGAACCGTGGCCGATGATGCCAAATCCCGCCGGCATGACACCGATCACCGTGTAGGGGATGTCGTCCAGCCGCAGAGACGCGCCGAGGGCACCGGGGTCTCCGCCGAAGGCTTCGAGCCAAAGCTCGTGGCTCAACACCACTCGCTGGGCTTGCGGGTCGACATCTGTCGACTCGAACCCACGACCCAGGCTCGGCTCGGCCCCCAGCACTGAAAAGAGGTGCTCATCGACCCGTGAGACCACCAGCTCGACCGGCTCGGCGCCGCCGTTGTAGGTCACGGTGTCCCGGGTGTAGAGGCCCAAACTGGCGAGGTCCTCCGTCTGCCGAAGCTCGACGGCTTCGAGATACGAAACCGGCAATCGGTTCCAGATCGCTTGCAGGCGCGGATTGGGTGAGCGCTTCAGAACATCATAGGTGTGGTGTAGTCGGACCAGCTCGTGCGAGCTCGGATAGGCGAGAGGCTTCAGGACACCATAGGCGATGCTGAAGATCGCGGCGTTGAGGCCAAGGCCCAAAGCCAGCGTCGCCAGGGTTGCTACGGCGACGACAGGATGCCGCGCCTGGGCTCTTAGCAAGGATAGAAGGTGGTGAGGGCTCATCGCTCGAGTGAGCATATCGCCTTCGAGGCCTCGATCGACGGCGTACGAGAATCGATCGCGGCAGACCTGAAAACTGCTACCGTACGCCACGGGAGGAAGCTCTCGATGTTCGCCGACCGATTGAACCATCAAAGTTCGCCACGCCCGATCGCTGTGGTCGGGGGTGGCGCCACGGGCACTATCACCAGTCTGTTATTGAACGCCCTCGGTCTCGGCCCGGTGACGCTGTTGGAGGCCGAGGCCGAGGTCTTGAGCGGCTTGGCGACCTCCATGAACAGTGTCGGCACCAACCACCATATGGCCTGGGGCGGCCACCCGGCCACGATGGAGCACTTCTTCAAGGGGGCGGTGCTGTTCAACGAGCTCTTCCCCAATCACGTCTTCGCTTCCCGGACTGTCAACTACTATGTGCCTGGCCGGACACCGGATGGCAGCGTCAACACTGCGATCGAAACGGCTGGCGGCAGGCCTAATGGCAAGGCGTCGATCGCAGCTCGCGCCAACGCAACACGTCTCGCGGCGCTCTACCGTGACCGGGTCGAGTCGGGTAAGGCCGCCGTCTTCGGCCCGGTCGATCGTTTCGTCAAAGTCCTGGCAGAGTCGGATCTACGGCGGATGATCGGCGGCGAGCCACCGCCTACGAATGGCGGTCGCTGGTTGGTGCCTGAGAGCGTTACAGATGGCTTTGTCGATGCGCTGCAACTGCGGCAGAGTGTCGTCAACAACGCGCGTTTTTGTGTTCATCTCGTCCAGCGATTGCAGGAAGCTACGCAGCGAGGGGGCCTTCAGATACTCCTCCGCTGCAGGGTTCGTGAGATTCGACCAGCGGGGCAGGGATTTGAGCTACTCGTCGACTCGGCTCGAGGACAACGTCGGCTGCGATTTCACGACGTGATCCAATGCGGCTATGCCGGTGGTGTCGGCCTTTCGATACCCGGCGTCCGTGACGATGGCCTGCACGCCGCGCTGAAGATATTTGGCCTGTACGAGCTGCCCGCTTCGATCGCTGAGTCTTTTGTCAGCTTCATCATGATTCGTGGGCAGTTCGGCAGTGCGGTTCGGGCGGGATCGCGCCTGATCTCGGTGTGCTCTGGCAAGGAGTTCGACCGCGACACCATCACTTGGCCGCAGGGCTCGGTTGCCGGGCGCCGCATACCGAAACATTGGACAGGCCTGGCGGATCCGGGGCGGCGGGCGAAGGCCTTGGGCGGAAGTGATAACGAGTTGCTCGACGGGATCCGCAAAGATATCGCCCGCTGGGTCCCGATGATCGGCAGCCTGCGACCGGTGGCGCTCAAGGCTGCGCCGCAGCTTTATCCGCGGCAGCGAGCAACGGCAGACGATGTGGGCGCAGCCGATCGGCAAGAGTCCGAGCTGGATCACTGTTTTCGCAATGCGGCCGGAGGTCAGTACTTCCGTTTGCTCGGCGCCAAGATGGTCACCATTCCCCACGCAGCCGCGCGCGCGGCTGCGGCGCTCCTCGATCAGCACGTGCGGGCCGGGCATTTGAGCCGAAACGAAGTGGTGGCACATTTGCGCTTCGAGTCTGGGTATGCCGAGTTGTCGGAGGCGCTCAAAATCGCCTGTGGCCGGGATGCACCTGAGGCCGAATCAGCTGCTTCGCTCGAGGTGATACGACGTCGGTACAACCTGCCAGCCGAACAACTGGAGGGCGACGTACAGCACGTGTAGGCGATGTGATGGGAGAGTCCGGGACAAACTACTGCTTTTGGGATCTCTGGGACGCCAAGTCCTCCGAGCTCGCGACCGGTGGCCTGTCCCGGGAGCATCTGTCTGCCATGGTCAAGAGCTTCGAATCCGGCTCCGCTGCCGAGGACTTGCCCCCGACGCTGGCCGCGATCGACCAGCGACTCGGCTTCCAGCTTCGAGCTCTCGAGCAGGGGCGGATCGCGACAGTCTGCCCGTTCTCAGGCGATTCGATCTCGAGCGACGTCGCACTGCCCGTAGCGAGCCCCTACGGGCGGATTCTCTACCGCTACGTCTCTCGAGGCCGTGTGTTCTACCTGATCGGAGACGGTCCCTGGTTCGAGATCACCGGCATCTACTTGCCGGATCTCGAATGGGTGGTGCGATTCCAGCCGAGCTGGTTCGCTCCAACCGCTGAAGTCATCGATTCCTTGAAGGCGATCACCTCGGTATCGATCGCCACGTCGCCTGGTGCCGAGATCAGGGCAACAGCCGGCCGCAGGCCACGCTTTCTCATCTTCGATGGGCACCATCAATTCGCTCACCAGCTGTGGAACTACCTCTCCGGGCTCCACAAGCTCCATGGCCGGCCGGATTTGATCCGGCGGATCGATGAGATCCTCGTATGCTCGCCGGAGTTCTATGGCCGAGTCGAAGAGATCTTCCCCGAGCTGGAAGGCCTCGTGTGCCGGTTCCCCTCGTTGGAGGAAGGCGTGCA
>JBCCGX010000060.1:0-17914 GCA_039029035.1 Acidobacteriota bacterium
CGCACGCCGATCTGGGTCCGATGGACGGACGGGATGCGTGCGATGGTCGGCTGCGGCACGATGGTGTCGGGGGTGCCGCGGTAGGACGCGTTCGGCGTCAGCACGTACTGGCTGCCGTCGTCCGAGATCGCGACGGTGGCGGGTGCGACGTTCGACGGCGCAGTGTAGCTGTCGACACGGCCCCAATCGCTGTTGATCAAGTTGCCGAAGTTCTCGATGTCGAGGAAGATCTCGAACGCCTTGTCGCCCCAGGCGCGGATCTCCTGCTGGAAGCGCAGGCTGAAGATCCCCACCCAGCCGGTCGCGCAGTTGTTGCGCGGCACGATCGAGCCACGATGGCCGTTGAGGCAGTCCTCGCCCGAGATGAACTGGTCGAGATCGGCCAGAAACGCCGGGTCGCCGGTGATGATCGGATCGTTGGGGCCGGTGGGCACGTAGAACAGTTGCGCCCCTGGGTTATCGCCCTCGCTGCCGAAGTCAGCCAGGAAGGTACCGCCGAAGGTCGGCGCACCGCCGCTGCCGAAAACGTAGCTGAAATGCCGGCCGGAGCGGCCCTGGTAGGTCAAACCGATCGAGGTGGTGTTTTCGCCGAAGATCTGGTCCTGCCAGAGCACGGTGGCGGTGAGTCGATCCTCGACCTCGAACCTGGACGGTGCGACCTGCGGATTGTTGAGATCGGTCTGGGGATCGAAGGCGAAGGTCTCGAAGCCGACGAAGCGGTTGTACGAGCGCGTCTCCTCGATGTCCTGGTTGGTGTAGCCGAAGTTGAGGTCCCAGCGGCCCGTGCTGGTATTGACGAACGACTTGTCGAGGCTCAGGGTCAAAACCGTGCCCTTGCCTTCACTGGTGTTGGTCACGATGTAGTCGCCGCCCGCCGGGGCGTCGTAGATCGGTCTTCCGTCGGGAGCGGTGCCGACCTGAACCCTGCGGCTTTCGATAATGTCGTAGCCGTCCTTGACATCCGAGAAGATCAGCTCGGCGCCCAGCAGCCAGTCCTTGCCGAGGATGAAGTCGCCTCCGAGGCTGTACTTCCAGGTGCTGAGGATCTCGAAGTTCGGGTCGATCGCGTCGACGTCCGTGAGCGGATTGACGCCGATGAACGGTTGCAGGAACCTGAACGCAGCGGTGGGATCGGGCAAGGCGTTGACCGCATTGTTCAACGCATCAGCGAGTCCCGGGATCGGGATGAACGGGGCCAGAAAGCTGGCGAATGTGCGGGTGATGCCGTTCCCCGCATAGCTGTTGCCGAGCACGATGAGCGGCGTGCCGCCGCCGAAGAGGCCCGCGCCGCCGCGCACCGTGATCTTGTCCGCCGCAGCCCAGCTGAAACCGAAGCGTGGCAGGAAGAGATCCTTACCGTCGAGGTTCTCGGTGTTGGAGAAACCGTTGCGCGCCAGGAAGAAGGGGTTGGCGGGGATCTCGTCGCTGTTGTCGTACTCGTCGTAGCGGAAGCCGAACTTGAACGTCAGATCGCTGCCGACGGTCACTTCGTCCTGGACATAGAGACTGTTGACGGCCAGGCTGTAGTTGGGCTCGGCGTCGCTGGCGATGCCGGTGTTCGAGTTGCCGTAGAGAGCGAAGCCCAGGTTGCGGTTCCGCAGATCGTCGAGCGAGAAGAAAATGTAGTTACCCTTGGAGAACGGCAGGAAGAGGTTGCGGACGGTGTACTCCTCCTGTTCGATGCCGGCGGTCAGCAGGTGATTGCCGGCCTGGTAGTCGCCGCGGACACGAATCAGCTCGGATTCGTTGTCGAGCTCGTTGGCGTGCCGGAAGCGGTCCCCGCCAGCGGTGATCGTGCCGCCGCCGGGGGTGGTGACGGCGAAGTCCGGCGTGGTCGTGTCGACGGAGACCTGGCGGTTCTCGACGTCCTTGGAGCCGAGCTTGAGCTCGGTGGTGAACCGATTGTTCCAAACCGAGAAGAGCTGGGCGGAGTAGGCGTCCAGCTTCTCGTTGATGTTGTAGCGGTTGGACTGCAGCACTGCGACCTCGGGGAAATCGTCGAACAAGACGTCGCCATCGGCAACCTGGTACGACGCGACGGCCCGGTGCCGGTCGTTGACGTTCCAGGCGAGCTTGAAGAGCACTTTCTCGTCCTCGTCGACGTCGCTGGTGGCGAAGGGGCCAGGGTCGAACCCGTAGACGCTATTGAAGATGCTGCGGACCTCGTCGACGTCCGCTTGGGTCACGCCGGCGATGTTGTCGATGGTCTGCGAGTTCGACGGGGTGGTGGTCTCGAAGCTCTCGAAGTTGCCGAAAAAGAAGAGCTTGTCGCGCACGATCGGACCGCCGATGGTGAAGCCGTAGGTGTCTTCTTCGAAGTCGCCGATGCCGAGATCCTCGCCGTCGGACTCGTCGCCGGTCATGCCGTCGTCGGTGGTCACGCCGAAGACACTGCCTTTGAACTTGTTCGTCCCCGACTTGGTGACGATGTTGATGTTGCCGCCAACGAAGTTGCCGTAGGTCACGTCGAAGGGCGCGATGTTGACGTTGATCGCTTCCAGGGCGTCGATCGAGATCGGCGTCCTCTGGGTGGCAGAGGCGTTCTTCGACAGGCCGAAGTTGTCGTTCTGCGCTACGCCGTCGATGGTGACGCTGTTGAAGCGGAAGTTCTGGCCCGCCATCGACACGGCAGGGCCTCGCGCCACGCTGTTGTCGACCAGGATCTTGGGCTCGGTGGCGAGGGTGCTGACGAAGTCTCTCGAGATCGACGGGATGGCCTCGATCGTGTCCGGGCCAAAATCACGGCCGACACCCAGGTTCAGATCTTCACCGACCAGGCTGCCGGTGACGGTGATTTCCTCGAAGCTGGCCGGTCGCGCCTCGAGGGCGATGACCTGGGTCTGCTCCAACTCCAGGAAGATGTCCTGAACCTTGTCCGCGGCGTAGTCGCCACCTTCAGGCACAGCAACCTCGAACGGACCGCCGACAGGGAGCCCACGGGCGACGATGACACCCTGGTCATTGCTCACCAACGCCTGGGTGCCACCGGTCGGGAGGTGGGTGATGGTGACCGCGAGGTCGCTGACGGGGTTGCCGTCGGTGTCGGTGACTTCGACCCGGATCGCCGACGTCGTGTTCTGGCCGAGAAGCGCCGGGGGCATTGCCAACAGCACCACCAGGGCGCCGAGCAACAGCGAGACGAGTCGGGTCTGCGGACTCAGAGTCTTCTTCATGTCGTCTCCATGAGAGAGTTGGCCCTCGAGACAGGGGTGGCCGGGCGTGAGCGCTTGTTCGCGGTCACAGCTTCACCCTTGCGAACCAGGGAGGTGAAGCCTTGCTGGCGATCCGCCGTCGCGAGTCCGACGGTTGGAGGACGCCGCGAAATTCGGCCTGGTTCGTCGGTGTTCAACACTGGCTCGAAGTGGGTTCGAGATCGGCAAAATTCGCTGATCAAGAGTGTAGAGAGCGAATCGTGAATATAGGGTCAAGACTACCCGTCCGAAGCGGCAAAGTCCAGCTTCGGATGGTGGGCCTCCAGGGCTACTGAGGGGGTCTTGAACGGCTTGCTCTCGTCAGAGTCTCTGCCTTCTGCAGAAGGCAGAAAAAGGTGAAGGCTATCTGCCGTTGAGAGGCGACATTTTTCATTATCGTTTCTGGATCCGCGGGCTCCACGCTCTCTTGGGCTAGCAGGATTACGAGCCCGAGACACTTTGTCCGAAGATTCCTACGGCGCAGTAGCCAGAGGCTTGGCGTCCTCGGGGCACTCGCTGGTAAAGATTCAATATTAAGTTTTCCAGCTGTTTATAGCGCGAGGCCGAGGGGCGGGGCATCGAGCGGCGCGAGGTGTGGAGAGTCGCAATGGAGTGGCGTGGAATTGATCGTTCGAGCGCATCGATGGGCTCGCCTTGCTGCGCGAAGGTAAGGCCTGGTTCGTGTCGCGCTCGGAGTGTCGTGGGCTAGATTTCAAGACATGATTCGACCGTGCCGCGGCTGGCGCAGGTGAAGGGGCCGATTGGAAACATTTTCTGGCGGTCGCGTTCGCTGCCGGATTTGCCCGGCGTGGGGTTCCGCGGGGGCGGTGTGCAGTGCCTGGCGGCCGGAGTTACAGGCCGGTCAGGGAGGGCAGTGTGACGACCTATGGCCTGAAGGGCTCTACGGCCGAGTGAGCCTTCCGGTCCTCGAGGCGCCGTTCAGCGTGACCCGCTAAGCGGTCTCCGGTTCATGACGCGCTCTGTAATTTCTTTGTAAGACAGAAAACATGAACGATAAATGAACAAAGTGGGGGCTAAACGGCTGAATTTGCGTTCAGAGCACTGGTCCAGAGAAATTTTCGCCCTTGCGGAAGAAGTCGACTCGAGTCCCGTCGAAGAACGAAAAGAGGCCTGTGGTAGAAAGCGAGGTGGGATCGGTCGAAATCCTATACACCTCGCGCATGCGCGAGGTAGAATACAAGTGATTTGGGGAAAGCAGGTTTCGAGACGAGACCAATAGATCGAAGTTGCCACCAAGGTAGCCTAGACGCTGCTTTGAAGCGGCCGACGTCAGTATCGCCCTTGCCGCAAGCCCGCACCGGTGATGTCCCGGTTCGGGGCGGGTACGTTTGCCTTTGGTAGGTCAGTCAGTCGATCGGTAACGTCGGTAGACTGCTCGGTACAGAACTTCTTCATACGATCCTACGCACTAGTTCGAATTCTGGTTTGGTTAGAACGGTGAATTCTTCGAAGACCCTCACAACGGCAATCCAAAGGAGATCATTGATGAGATCGAGAACGTCGAGAGCAATCCGGAGCGAGGTCGGGCTGGTGCTCACCGCCTTGTTGTTGACCTTCGCCACCGCGACCGCCGCGTTCGGTCGGGAGTACGTCGATCGCAGAACACGCGCCGAGGTGCCGGTGCCCAAAGATTTCAGTGTGGATCTCTTGAAGGAGACCGTGACGGATCCGCAGGGTGACACCCTCAACAGCGGCGTGATCGACATCCAGGATTTCTCGGTCGACGCGATCGATGGCAACCTGGTGATCGAGCTGACGTTCTACGGCGCGATCAGCCCGCCGGATAGCGGCGAGGCCAATGCTCTCGATGGCTATGTCGACCTCGACACGGACCAGATCGCCTCGCCGGACGACGAGCTGCCGTGGACGGACGAGCTCCTGGGTCTGAACGCCACCGGCATGGGCAACGAGTACTATGTCGAGTTCTTCACCTACAGCTCCGTAGACGGTCTGGTCGATGTAATCGACGATTCGGACGATTCCCTGGCCGGTCGAGTCGCGATGACGGTGACCGCGAACTCGGTCATGGTCACCATTCCGCTGTCGGTGCTGGGTGACGATGACGGAGCGGTCAACGCTGCGGCCATCGTCTTCCCGGAATTCGAGGACCCGACCGACAAGGTGCCGAACAACGGCAACGTCTCTTCGGTGCCGGGCACTGGATCGCCGAACACGGTCTTCCTGCAGGGCAACCGATTCACGGTCGATGTCGAGTGGACCGACCCGCTGAACGTCTCCGGTCCGGGCAAGCTGATCACCCAGTCCGACGACTCGGCGGTGCTCTACTTCTTCAGTAACGACAACTGGGAGATGTTGATCAAGGTGCTCGATGGTTGCGCGATCAACAATCATTACTGGGTGTTCTTCGCTGCCACCACCGACGTGGGCTTCACCGTGACGGTCACCGACACGGCGAACGACCTGACCGAGACTTACACCAACGAGCTCGGCCAGCCGGCGGACGCGGTGACCGATACCGGCGCTTTCGCCACCTGCCCCTGAGGCTGACGGAGCGGGTGGGACGGCGCTAAAACGCTCGGCCCACCGGCTTCCGTTCTGGCTGCGAGAAGATTCGCTTGCAGATGACTACAACATTGATTCGACACTCTCGGGCATGGGCAGCCGCGTCTCTGGCGTTGCTGCTCGTCGCTGCCTGCAGCCCACCGCAGCAGTGGAACGGTACTTTGGCCGATCCACCGCAGCCCGCTCCGGAGCTCCTTGGCGTGAACTGGAATGGCGAGGCTTTCAGCCTGAGCGACCACTTGGGCAAGGTGGCGATCGTGTTTTTCGGCTACACGATGTGTCCCGATGTATGTCCCTTTACCCTGGCGAAAATCAAGCAAGTGGTGGGCGAGCTCGGCGAGCAGGCGGACGATCTGGCGGTCGTCTTCGTCTCTGTCGACCCGCATCGTGATTCGGTGGAGCGGTTGGCGCGCTACGTGCCGAACTTCAACGATCGCTTTTACGGCCTGCATTTGGACGTCGACCAGGTCGATGCCCTCAAGGCGAGCTGGGAGGTCACGATCCAATACGGCCAGCCGAAAGACGGGCCCGGGACCGACAGCTTCTACTACGTCGATCACACCGGCACCTATTTTGTCGTTGATCGCGAGGGGCAGTTGCGGCTCACCTTCCCGCCCAACGCCACCGCCGCTCAGATGACGCCGGATATTCGGGCCCTGTTGACCAGTTAGAGGACGCATGATGCACGGCGAGTCCAACCACGAGCGGACGACGGCCCAGGCCCCGAGAGGGCCCGAGAGGCGATTGCCGCTGAGGCTGTTGGGCTTGTTGGCGACGGTCGTGGCTCTGGGCTGCTCGGGCCCGGAGGGCGGATCGACCCAGCCCACGGCGGCGGACGCCGGAGTGACGGACGTCGCAGAGACAGAAGCCGTGGCGAGCAGCGGCTTGCCGGTGCTGGACGTCGTCGATCCGCGCGCTCAGCTGATGCCGGGCATGGGCGCGGTCTATCTACGGCTGGTCAACTCGGGCGCCGCCGGCGACCGGTTGGTGTCGATCGAAACCCCGGTCGCCCGGGTCGTCGAGACCCACGAATCGATCGAGGACAACGGCGTCATGCGCATGGTCGAGCATCCAAAAGGCTTCGAGATTCCAGCCGGCGGTGCGGTCGACTTGGAGCCGGGCGGCAAGCACGCCATGCTCATCGACCCGCAGCCGGAGATCGACGGCGAGTCGATTCCGCTGACGCTGCACTTCGAGACATCGGCCTCCATCGAGGTCGCGGCCAAGATCATGACTCTGGACGCGATGGCGCACCAGGCGGGCGGGCATGCCGAGCACGGTGGTCACACCGAGCACGGTGGCCAGTCCGAACACGGTCAAGCACCGTCTGGCCATGACGCGACAGCTCACGAAGCAGTGGAGCACTGAGCCCTTCATGACAAGCCACGCGACATCGGACGAGACGCGGCCGGAAGCGGCCGGCGGTAACTCGTCGGGGCGCGGCGCCGAAAAGCGTCGCGAGCTGCGCCAGCGTCAGGAGCGGCAAGAGATCTTGCGCTGGTGGGCCCAACCAGGGGTGCTGATCTTTCTCGCCGTCGTCGCCATGGCCAGTGTCGGCTGGGGCATGGTGATCTCCGCCAGCCGGCGCATTCCGGTGCAGACCGCGACGCTGGATGGCCTCTACCTCCACATGGAGGAGGCGCGCTGGATCCTCGACCAGATGGATCACGGGGAGAACTTTCAGAAGCCCTCGGTGATGATGCCCGACATGCCGGAATGGGGTAAGCAGCGAGTGACCCTCGATTTGGCATTTCAGAATCGGGCTGAACAGACCAAGGTCTACGATGGCTTGGAGTTCTACCTGGTGCCCGAGCAGGGCGAAGCCGTGCCGCCGATCGGTGCCCAGGTCGGGCGCGCCAAGATCGGTCCGGGGCAATCGATGAACACCGCGATCCACTTTGACTTCGACACTCGGCTGCCGCACGGCAAGCTGAAAGTCGAGTGGCGTCGGGATGGCGAGACGGCTTACTTTGCGGTGCCCGAACCGGCCGAGCACTACCACTTGCGACCGCGGGGCGGCGAGGTTGCACTACCCCCCGATGCCCGGTTGCTCTTGCCTATCGGTAAAGCGGACCGCGGTGCGACACTCTACTCGGCACTCTATGGCTGCGTCGCCTGCCACGGTGATCCGTCGATTCCCGACAGCAACAATGTTGGCCCGCACCTGGCCGGCATCGGCGCCGCTGCGGCGACGCGGATCGAGGGCATGCCGGGACCGCAGTACATCTACGAGTCGATCATCGAGCCGAGCTCGTTCATCGCGCCGGAGTGCAAGGGCGGATTGCCCTGTGCCGAGCCGACGGCGATGCCGGAGTACGCCAGCCTGGTGAATCTGCAGGACGCGGCTGACCTGCTCGCCTACCTGATGGAGCTCGATGCTCCGGGTTCGGAGGCTCAGGAGCCGCAGGCCGAAGCTGGCGGCGAGCCTTCAGAGAGTTGACCTAGTGCCATCAATAGCCACCTTCGAGATATAGCCACCAACTTCGAGAATCGAGATTGAGAACAGCAGCATGAGAACAGCAGCACGGAATCAAAGGAGGACAAGCATGGAACAGTCTGAGCGTTCGTACGGATCACCGAGACGGACCGCGCAGCGAGCCGGGCGATGGGCCTGGCTGGCCCTGGCGGCGGGCCTCTCCCTGGGCGTCGTGGCCTGGGAGTATCTCTTGAACGCCCTGATGAACCCGGACGTCGACTGGAACCCGGTCGGGGTCGCCGGCCATCTGGTGCTCGATCTGGCGATGGTGCTACCGCTGATGGCGTTGGCGCTGTTCTTCGGGCTCAAATCGGCCCGCCGGCTCGGTCTGCAGCGCAGCGATTCGGCCGGCCTGTTGGGCGTCATCGGTGTCGTCGCCCTGGTCGCCATGGTTCTCTTGCTGCCTCTCACCAGCACGCGTGACCTGGCCCACGAATGGGTCGGCGTGACCTACGGACTGTCCTTGGCGGAGGTCCAGACCACCGTCGTGACCAGTGATCTGACCAAGCGGGAGGCGACCCAGCTCTGCTCCTTCGGCTCGGTGCGCAATCCCAGCCTGGCGCGGGACAACTACCAAGACTTCGAGACGACCGTGCTGGCTCGCCTCTCCTTCGGGCTGCGGGACGTACTGGTGCAACTGGCCGCCTTGCTGCCGCTGCTGCTGCTCGGCTTGTTTGCCATCGCCCGTCGCGAACAGAGCCTGCCGGCCGAATGGCTCGGCCTCCGCCTGCTGAGCGAGTGGCAGGAGCGCTCCGCGCTGTGGCTGCGGCCGAACGCGCCGCGCTTCGGCCTCCTCGCACTCGGCGCCTTCGTGCTGTTCTGCGTCGGTTACGGCGTCGACCATCCGGGCATCGGAGAAGCCCATGCGCAAACCGGCCAGCCCTTCAATGCCTGCACCGACGGCGGCCCGGTGAAAGAGTACGATGTCCACGCCATCGACGTCGACATCACCCTGAACCGCTGGGGCGACCACGTCGAGGACGCCTACATGTACGCCCTCGAGGCCAACATCCCGGCGATCCGCGACTTCGAGGCTGCCCTCGAGGCCGATCGTGACGAGCCGGAAGGCCTCGATGTCACGCGCGTGTCCCTCGGTCTGCGCAAGGATCCCATCCAGCCGTTGGTGATCCGCGCCAACCTGGGCGACTGCCTGCGGGTCAACTTCACCAACGACCTGAGCAACGGCCGTCCCGCCTCGATGCACATCCTGGGCCTGCCGCACACGGTGGAGAACGCCTCCAGCGCCGTCGGCAACAACCCCGACACGTTTGCTCAGGGTGGCGAGACGATCACCTATGAGATCCCCCTGCCGCTCGATCCCAATGCCGAGCGCGCTTACTACTTCCACGATCACGGGGCCGGCCGTCAGCGGCAGAACAAGGGTCTCTTCGGCGCCATCGTCGCCGAGCCGCGGGGTGCCACCTACCTCGACGTCGAGACCGGCGAGCAGCTGGATACGGTGACCGGGAGTAATTGGGAAGCGATCATCATCGATCCCAACCTCGACGATCGACCGGACGGCAAGAGCTTCCGTGAGTTCGTCATCTTCTACCACGAGATCGGCGACGAGGCTTTCACCAACATCAAAGACCAGGACAACAAGCTGATACCGCTGATCGACGACGTCGCCGGCGTCTACCGCCCGGCGGCTCGGGCGCTCAACTACCGCAGTGAGCCCTTCCGTCGTCGTATCGAGCAGGACCAGCTGACAAACGGTGAGAACGCCGGTCACGGCAAGAGCCTGGGCTACGCGTCGTACCCCTTCGGCGATCCGCCGACGCCGATTCCACGGTCCTACGTCGGCGAGGGCGTCAAGACGCGCCTGATGCATGGCGGCAGTGAAGTCTTCCACGTCCACCACTTGCACGGTGGTGGCGACCGCTGGCGGCGTAACCCCAATGCCGATCCGGCAAACGACTTCTGGAAGGGCCTGACCAAGGTTCCGGAGCAGAGCCTGACCTCGATCCACCTCGACTCGCAGTCGATCGGACCGGGCACGAGCTACAACCTGGAGCACGAGTGCGGCGCCGGTGGCTGCCAGCAGGGTGTCGGCGAGTACCTCTTCCACTGCCACATCGGTCACCACTACATCGCCGGCATGTGGTCCTTCTGGCGTGTCTTCGGCACGGTCCAGACGGAGACGAGCAACATCAACGGTGTGCCCCTAGCGGTGGTGCCGGATCTCTTCCAGAGTGAGAGCCCATTCCCCACGGCCGGGTCGAACACGCCGCCGGACCTCGGTGTCTCGGCCGGCGACTTGCTTGGACTGACGGTCGACGACAACCGAGTGCTGTCTGCCGGCCCCACCGGACCGGGGACCAAGAACCTGCTCGAGTGGATCCAAGACCTGCTACCGCCACAGGGCGAGCCGCTCGACAACAATGACGCCACGGTGTGGAACTGGACCTCCACCGGCTCCGGGGCCAGCCTGCAGATCTGGGGTGAGCCGGACGAGGAGACCCCTTTCGCTGGCTGGACGTCGCCCATTCCGGGCGAGCGACCGGAGGTGCTGTTCAATCCCAAGAACGGCCGCTACACCTGGCCGCTCTTCCGGCCGCAGGACTCTCAGCGGCCGCCGTTCACCCCGCGCCATACCGGTGCGCCATGGCTCGGCGAGGAGATGAAGAACGGCCGCCCGGACGGTCTCTGCGCCACCAAGGAGCTGGTGCCGGCGATCGGCGAGACGGCGGTCAAGCGGTTCTATCCGGTCTCCGCCATCAACCTGCCGATCCAGGTGACGCCGAACGGCGTGGACGGGGTGGATCCGGAAGGCATGATCTTCGTGCTCAACGAGCACGAGGACGACATCCGTGCCGGCACTCTGCCGACAGAGCCGCTGGCCATCCGGTCGAACGTCGGCGATTGCGTGGAGATCATCTTCACCAACAAGATCCCCGACGATCAGAACCTCAACAAGGGCTTCTCGAAGACCAACATCCACAGCCATTTCGTGCAGTTCGATACCCAGGCCTCGGATGGTGTCATCACCGGCTTCTCCTATGAGCAATCGGTGCGGCCGTTCGAGAACGAAGCGCGTTGGCTGACCAGTGCGGTGGGCCCGGGGACGACGACGATTCCGGTCAACCACACCGATCGCCTGCGTGAAGGGATCTGGCTCGGTATCGGCCTCGGTGAAGCGACCTGCGGTGAGAGCGCTGAAGGGCAGCCGCTGCCCTGCACGGAGATCCGCAAGATCGTCAGCCTGACCGACACCAGTGTCACCCTCGATGCACCGCTGATCAACAACCACTCGTCAGGCGACGCGGTGGGCGTCGAGTTCGTGCGCTACCACTGGTACTCGGACGTCGACTTCGGGACGGTCTTCTACCACACCCATGTCGAGTTCAAGGATTGGGATCACGGTCTCTTCGGTACCCACATCGTGGAGCCCAAGGGGTCGACTTACCACAATCCTCAGACCGGTGACGAGGTGCGGGCCGGAACCCTGGTTGACATCCGTGTCGATCCGGCGGCCGGCGGCGCCCCGGCGGCACACAACATCGACGGCTCGTTCCGCGAGTTCATGCTCTTCCTGCACAACCAGAGCCCGGTGGTCGGTCGCTTCACCCTCGGCGGTGGAACGATCAACCTGCGTGCCGAACCCTGGGAGCTGCGCGAAGGCGATGCGGCGTACCGCTTCTCGTCGGTCACCCATGGGGATCCGCATACCCAACAGGTTCGCGCCTACGTCGGCGATCCGGTGGTCGTCCGCGGCATGGGTCTGGTCGAGAGGGTCGGCGGCATTCGCTTCACCGGTCACCGCTTCCACCAGGAGCGCTACACCGAGGCCAGCGATACCCGCGATACGACCTTCATCGGCATCTCCGAGCGCTTCGACGTCTCCCTCGAAGGCGGCGCCGGCGGCCCCGGAGGGTATCCCGGCGACTACCTGTACTACAGCACTCTGGGTAAGGACTTCGAGTCCGGCGCCTGGGGTATCTTGCGAGTGCACGACACGGCGCAGGGCGATCTGCAGCCGCTGCCCGACCGCGACCCGCCGGCCGGTGGAGAAGGGTTCCCGCAGCTCGGCTTCACCGGTGCCGATCCACCGTCGCTGTCGGATGGTCCCGGCGATGCCTGCCCGGCCGACGCGCCGGTGCGCGAGTACTCAGCCGTGGTTGACGACTCGCGGGTCATCTACAACGAGTTCACCGCGCGCGACAACGGTGGCGTGACCTACGCCTTGCGCGGTGAAAACAGTAAGGAGAGCCGCACACCGCTGGTGATGCGGGCCAATGCCGGTGAGTGCCTGCGGATTAAGCTGAGGAACCGCCGGCGCGAACGTTCGTCGATCTCGATCGGCGAGATGGTGTTCGACCCGCAGCGCTCCTACGGCGCGGCGATCGGCTACAACTACGATTCGACCGTCCGCGCCGGCGGCGGCCGGATCTATGAGATGTATGCCGACCGTGAGCTCGGAATCGTCATCGGCCTCAACCTGGGCGATATCGACTCGGTCGAGCGCGGTGCCTTCGCCGGTGTCGTGGTCGAGCCCGAGGGCTCGGAGTACTACCGGCCCGGTACGCAGGAACCGCTGCCCGGGGGCGGGACCGGCGTCCAGGCCGATATCGTCACCGATGGCGTCACTACCCGCGAGTTCGTCGCCTTGTTCTCGGACGAGGATCGGCGGATCGGTCAGAGCGCCATGCCTTATCCGGCCGCGGTGGAGCGTTTCGCCGGGATCAACTACTCCCACGAGCCGCTCGATATCCGAGGCCTCACCACCCAGCCGTGGAACGTCTTCAAGTCGGACTTGTGGGGCGATCCGCGGCACGTCGTCACTGTGCCGGCCGGTACACCGTTGACCTATCGGGTGGCACAGCCCTGGGGTAACCAGACCCACGTGCCTACCTTGGAAGGTCATCGCTGGCCGCTCGAACCCGATATGGAAGGCTCCGAGCAGATGTTCAACCACATCTTGCTCCCCGGCATGTCGCTCAATCTGCACATGGTGGGCGGTGCCGGCGGTGACATCCAGGCGCCGGGGGACTACCTGTTCCTCGATCGTCGCCAGCCGTTCCTAGAGTTCGGCTTGTGGAACATCCTGCGGGTCACCGAGCCCGGTGGCGCCTCCGGCGGCACCGATTCGGTGCGCGTCCTCGAGCTGAAGACCGCCCTGGCAGGATCGGAGGATATGTTGACGCTCACCGGCATCAACAGCATCCGGCCGGCCGGCGATACCGTATCTTCGGTAACGGTCTACGAAGGTGGCGTCACCGACGGCAAGTGCCAGGGCAGCGCCCTCGGCAAGGCGGTCGTCGATGTCGGCAGCGGTGAGTGGACCTTCGCCCAGCGGGTGAAGGAGATGCCACACGAGGTCTGCATCCAATCGCCGGCCGGCGGCGTCACCAGCCAGGTGGTCGGACCCTGACCCGACGGTGATAGCTCGGCCTGGGTGCCCGTGGCACCCGGGCCTTTCGAATAACGACAGACTTCCCAATCACTAGAGGCTTACGAAAGGAGAACCCAATGCAACACGGTGCACCACATCGCAGTGTCACGCAATCGCGTCGTTCGCATTCCCGGGGCTCGCGCCTCGGACTCATGACAACGGCCGCTCTCACGAGTGCCTTGGTCCTGCTTACGGCGGGGATGGTCTCGGCGCAAGAAATGAACCCCAACGAACCGGGCATCATCGAGCCGGTCACCACGGCTCTGCAGGGTAAAGAGATCCGCATGCCCAACACCGATCAGAGCGTCGACGGCGTCGAGCAGTCGACGATCGAAGGCGAGATCGAGTTCGAGGACGCCTTCGGTGGCGGCGTGCTGAGCTCCCTCGGCCACGAGATCACCCACGTCGCCAGCCCCAACGACGACATGCGACTCGAGTTGCAGCGCATCCTGGTCGCTTCACAGAACGAGGACGTCGCCGGCATGCAGACGGCGGCCAACGATCTGATGGACATCCTGCTGGGCACCACCCAGGGCCGGATCTACGACGGCTTCTCGATGCTCAACTTCAACCGTTACAAGGATCCGTCGATCGGTCCCGAGTTCTTCCAAGACGACCTCGAGCCGGGTGAGTACAAGTTCAAGCGCGTGCGCGACACCGGTGAGACGTACGAGAACCCCTACGAGGAAGGCGACAATCGCAAGATCTGGGAAGTCGACGTCGACATGCTCTACTACGACGGGCAGATCGACTCTGACACCTTCCTCGTCCACTTCCCGTTCGATGCCGACTGGGACGACGCGGTGCGGGTTAACTACCGGGTCTACACCCTGGTGCAAGAGGATTTCTCGCCCACCGTCGTCATGCTCGACCGGCGCGAGGCGCTGAACACTGTGCAGTTCCCCTTCAAGGGTATGGACGCGGTGTGGATCGCCATGTTCCCCGGCCAGGTGATGAATGTCTCGATCAACTACTCGACCATCCGTCAGTGGCGCGGCGTCTACACCTGGGGCTGGCGCGAGCATCCGCCGCGGATCCAGTTCCTGCAGCCGGTCTATGACATTCCCGATGGCCGCGAAGGCAACGAAGGCCAGGCGGTGCTCGATCCTCAGAGTAAGTCGTTCGTCGACCGTAACCGCGAAGACCTGACCCTCGACAACATCGGCGAAGCCGCGCCGGAGAAGAAGATGTACCGGGTGGCCGAAGCGGTCTTGAACGGCGCCAGCCCGGCGACCATCGAAGCCTGGCTGTCGGAGCCCGACGAAGGTCCCGCCGGCATGTGGTTCGAGTGGGCCGACCTGGCCAAGGTGCAGACCCAGCTGCCGCAGGAAGTGTGGGACAAGCTGGCGGAAGAGGACGGCCTACAGCAGGGCGAGTTCGGTGACTACGACATGATCACCGCCATCGTCAACAACGAGGCCTATGGTGTCGGACCCTTCAGTAACGAGATTCGCACCTGGGATCAGGGCGATGTCTTCCGCGTCAAGCTGATCAATCTCGACAACCACACCCACTACTTCCGCAACGTCGATTTCTCGGCTCGTCTGCACGACGATATCCTGCGGTGCTGCGGCGGTGGCGAAACCAGCTTCGAGATCATGAACTTCAAGCCCAGCTACGGTGCGCCCAAGGTCGCCGAGATGCAGTGGCGGGCAGGCTGGGGCTTCCGGCCGCACTACGACGTGATCCAGCAGCAGGACGTGTTCCCACGCGGTAAGGATCGGGTCAAGCTCGCGCCCTATATCGGTGGCGAGGGCGGCGGTTTCTTCGGCTACCAGTACTCCGAAGAGTCGCGCGGCGGTGACTTTCGCTTCAACCCGCCGAGGTTCATCATCGGCTTCGACTTCGCCAACCCGAGCACCTTCCAACTCAAGGATGCCGATGGCGAGCTCGGCCTCGTGATCGGCCAGTTCACCGAGGGCTACGGTGTCGGTAACATGTGCCCGAATGATCCCTACCCTGGCTTCTGCCAGAGTGACATTCAGGACTACAACCCGAACGGGACGAAGAACTTCCCGCCGCCGCCCCTGCGTGGCCAGCCGGTGTTCCCGGAAGACCTCGGCAAGTTCCCCGGCGACGTTTACCCCGACGAGGCGGTGGAGCTGCGTTTCCCGCCCTTCCTGCGTAACCCATCGCAGGGCGTCCCCGGAGCCGGCGACATCATTCCGCCGACCGGCGCCTGGCGTCCGTTCCTGTGGACCAACCCCAACAACGGGACGCTGTTCATCGACGAGAACGATCCCAGCAAGGGGCATTGGGCAGACCTGACTTTCAGTCATGGCGCGCCGATCTTCGCTGGCAAGTCGCTTGCGGCCACCATCGAGCTGCCGCGTGCTTCGGGGCAGGTGTTCTACCAGTTTGACGATCTCTTCCACGACAACGTGATCTTCTCGCCCCACCCGGTAGGCGGCGACATCGAGGATCCGGACGAAGAGGACGAGGTCGAGCGGCTGGCCGCCTCCCTGCGCGGTAACAGCCTGCAGGTGCGCGGCACCCTCAGCCAGCTGCTGATCAACACCTACGCCGAGTGGGTGATGGTCTTCGCCGGCACCGCCGGAGAGTCCGGCTGCACCGGCACCGTGCTGGGTAGCGCGACGGTCAATGCTTCCGGCCGGTTCGTCTTCCGGCAGCAGGAGTCGGCTGTAGCCCTCGGCGCGAACATCTGCGTCCAGTCGCCGATCACGGCGTATGCGCAGACCACAGTGCAGTAGCACCGCGGGTTAGAGACGGGGCTCCAGGAGCCTCGAACGGGCCGAACGAAGCCGGCGACTCAGGTCGCCGGCTTTTTTGATGGCGGCGTGCACCCGGGGTGAAACCCCGAGGGCCGTCGAGGCGCTGTGCGCCCTGGGGTTGAAACACCAGGCTACGCTCCTGCGTCCCTACGGGACGTGGATTGTGGCGGCGGTAGCCCGTCAGGGGCTGGAGATCGTAGCCCGGGGTTTTAACCCCGGGTTACATCGCAGGACGCCGATTGCGTCATTCCCCCCGAACCCCCGAGAGCGCCGCGCGGAAGCCGATGTAGGGCGTGCGGTCGATCGGTAGTAGGCGATAACGCAACGCGCTGCGCAACTCCTTCTTCTCGAGCACGAAAGCGCCGCCGCGTAGAACACGGTAGCGTCCCGGCTCGCGCTGTACCGGATTGCGCTCCGGCGAGCGGGCATAGAAGTCCTTGGCGTAGACGTCCTCGCACCACTCGTAGATGTTGCCCGCCATGTTGTGGACGCCATAGGGTGACACGCCGGCGGCGCAGCAGTCGACGAAACCGGTGGATTCGAGCGCGATCGGATGTTCCATCCAGATGGCCCGTTCGAAGTCGGGCGGCTCGTTGCCCCAGGGGTACCTGCGGCCATCGGTACCGCGCGCCGCCTTCTCCCACTCGGCTTCGGTGGGGAGACGCTTACCGGCCCAGGCGACGTACTCTTGTGCCTCGTTCCAAGTCACGTTTTGTAAGGGCTGGTTGTCGACGATGCCCCAATCCGGCGGTTGTGGCTGGCTCCTGCGAGTGCCGATCTGGGTGCTGTAGGGCAGGCCAGAGCGCTTCCACTGGGCCCAGCTCACTTCGTATTTGTCGATGTAGTACCCGTCGAGGAAGACCTCGTGGATCGGCTGCTCGTCGGCGTCGCCCTCGTTGCTACCCATGGGAAATCTCCCCGGCGGGACGTAGACCATGGTCGAGCCGTCTTTGGCCCACAGGTAGTCGCCCTTCGCCTGGGCCCGCTCGAGACCCGTGGGCATCCTCTCGCCGTGCCAGCCGGTCCGGTCATCGTTGGCGCCCGCATAGAGCGCTCCGGCGAGGGCAGCGATAGCGCAGAAGGTTGTCAGGACACGTCGCCCTCGCATCCGATCACCTCTCTTCCGACGGCGATTCTGGGGATTGAGACAGCGCGGAGCGGAAGCCAACGTAGTCCTGCCCTTCGGTGGCCCACTGGCGGTAGCGCAAGGGCGCCCGCAGGTCCTTGGGGTCGAGGATGAAGGCGCCGCCCCGAAGCACCTTGTGGCGCCGCTTCTGGAGATTGATCGGATTGCGGTCGGGGCCCTTGGCGTAGAATTTGGAGTCGTACCAGTCCTCGCACCATTCCCAGGCGTTGCCCGCCATGTTGTAGACCCCATAGGGCGAGACGCCGGCCTCGCAACAGTCCACCGGCGCGGGTGACTCCTTGCCGATCGGGTGCTCTTTCCACACCGCACGCTCGAAGGTCGGCGGCTCGTTGCCCCAGGGGAATTCGCGGGTTTGCCTCGCTGGTATCGAAACCGGAGCCATCACTTGTCAGTGTTGCATTTCCGGTAGGGAAAAAAATGTTATTGTACCAC
>JBCCGX010000061.1:0-17869 GCA_039029035.1 Acidobacteriota bacterium
ACCGCCTATCCGATCGCGAAGTGCGCCGCATCATCGATCGCCACTCGGCGGCCGCCGGCGTGCCGCCCGGTGTCCACCCCCATACCTTGCGCCACACCTTCGCCACCCACCTGCTGGAAGAAGGGGCCGACCTGCGGACGATCCAAGAGCTCCTCGGCCACAGTTCTCTCTCGACCACCCAGCGCTACACCCATGTCGAGATCGAGCGAATGCTGAATATCTACCGCCAGAGCCACCCGCGGGCCAAGCGGGAGTGACTCCGCCGGGGAGACAGAGTCAGGCACTGCGGAGCGAGTAGCGGCGTAGGCCACAGGCTGACCGGGCGTTCTTGGCAGCTCGATCACATCCCCGCGACCAACGGTCGCTGATACAATCCCCCGCCTCATGAACACCATCCGTTCCACCACTGTTCTCTTGGTGCGCCGCGAAGGCCAGACCGTGATGGCCAGCGACGGCCAGGTGACACTGCAAGATACTGTCGTCAAGAGCGGCGCCAGCAAGGTCAAACGGGCCGGCAAGGGCGGCAAAGTGCTGGTCGGCTTCGCCGGCGGCGCCGCCGACGGCCTGGCGCTCTACACCCGTTTCGAAGCCAAGCTCGACGAATACCAGGGCAACCTCGAGCGCGCCGTCGTCGAGCTGGCCAAGGACTGGCGGACCGACCGCGTGCTGCGCCAGCTCCAGGCGATGATGATCATCGCCAACCGGGATCAGAGCTTCCTCATGTCGGGCACCGGTGACCTCATCCAGCCGGACGACGAAGGCGTCCTGGCGATCGGCTCGGGCTCCAACTATGCCCTCGCCGCCGCCCGTGCTTTGATGCGCCACACCGAGCTCGCGCCGCGCCAGATCGTCGAAGAGGCGATGCGGATCGCGGCTTCCATCTGCATTTACACCAACGATCAACTGACGATCGAGGAGCTCTAGACTCCATGACCAAAGTGAACACCGATGGCACGGGCCAGGTGAAGGTCGACCGCCTCGACGGGCCGGCCGACAGTGTTCCGGCCGATGCTGCCATCGACGATCTGGCGCCGCGCCAGATCGTGACCGAGCTCGATAAATTCGTCGTCGGCCAGAACGCCGCCAAGCGCGCCGTCGCGATCGCCCTGCGCAACCGCTGGCGAAGACAGCAGATCGAAGGCTCGATGGCGGAGGAGATCTACCCCAAGAACATCTTGATGATCGGCGCCACCGGCGTGGGCAAGACCGAGATTGCTCGCCGCCTGGCGAAGCTCGCCAAGGCGCCGTTTCTCAAAGTCGAAGCGAGCAAGTTCACCGAGGTCGGCTACGTCGGCCGCGACTGCGAATCGATGATCCGCGACCTGATGGAAATCTCGGTCGCGATGGTGAAAGAAGAAAAACGCCGGACGGTGAAACGGACGGCGGCCGAGCGCGCCGAAGAACGCCTGTTGCAGCTGCTGGTCCCCCAACCCGTGACACCCGGCTTCATGTCTTCGGACGAAGAGACCGACCTCGGGCCGACGCGCGAGAAATTTCGCCAGCGCCTGCGCGACGGCAAGCTCGACCAGCGCCAGGTGGAGATCGAAGTCGAAGAGACGCGTTACCCGAGCCTCGAGATGTTCACGCCTCAAGGCGGCGTCGAGGAAGTCGGCATCAATCTCAAGGAGATGATGCCCGGCCTCTTCGGCCGTCGCAAACGCCAGAAGGTGACCGTCGCCGAAGCGCGGGAGATCATCAAGCGGCAGGAAGCCGAGAAGCTGATCGACCAGCGCCAGGTGGCGCAAGAGGCCGCCCGCCTGGTGGAGCAAGGTGGTTTGATCTTCCTCGACGAGATCGACAAGGTCGCCGGCCGCGAAGGCGGCCGCGGACCCGACATCTCGCGCGAGGGTGTGCAGCGCGACATGCTGCCGATCGTCGAAGGCACTACCGTGACGACCAAATACGGCATGGTGAAAACCGACCACATCCTCTTCATTGCTGCGGGTGCCTTCCACGTCAGCAAGCCTTCGGACCTGATTCCCGAGCTCCAGGGCCGGTTGCCGATCCGGGTCGAGCTCGACGACCTCGGCAAGGACGACTTCGTGCGCATCCTCACCGAGCCCGAGGCGTCGCTGACCAAGCAGTACACCGCGCTCCTCGCCACCGAGGAGATCGAGCTCTCCTTCAAGTCCGACGCGGTCGAAGAGATCGCAGCGCTGGCGGTCGAGGTCAACTCTCAGACCGAGAACATCGGCGCCCGTCGCCTCGCCACCTTGATGGAGAAGCTGCTCGAAGAGATATCCTTCCAGGCACCCGAGATGCCATCGCAGAAAGTCGAGGTCGACGCTGAATACGTCCGTTCGGCGCTGGCCGACATCGTGAAAGACGAGGATTTGAGCCGCTATGTACTTTAAGCCTCTCCGCTCGCTCGCGCTGCTCGCGGCCATCTCTGTGCTGCTGCCCCTTGCCGGCTGCGGCAAGAAGGGCGACCCCCTGCCCCCCTTGAGCCAGGTGCCGCTGACGACCAAGGATCTCAAGGTGCGTCAGCAAGGTCGATTGATCCTGCTCGACATGAGCTACCCCAACGTCACCATGGGTGGCATGAGCCTCGGCGGTATCGACGCCGTCGAGTTGCTGGAGATGGTCAAGCCCGCACCAGGCCACTCGGCAGTGCCGCAAGAGGGCGAGGAGCCCAAGCCCCTGCCCTCGGCCGACGCGCGCGAGTTCGAGGCTTCGGCCCGCGAGCTCCTCACTCTACGCGGCGCCGAGCTCAACGCGGCGGTGGTGGGCGACCGGATTCAATTCCGGCTGCCCCTGGCCGAGCAGCAGCCGGACGAGCCAGTGGCCAACATCTTCGGCGTCCGCACTATCAAAGGCCAAGAGGTCTCGGCGGTGTCGAATCGCGTCACCCTGATCTCGATCGAGCCGCCGCCGGCACCGAACAACCTGCGGGCCGAGGCGCAGCCTGACGGTATCGCCCTGCAGTGGGATGCCGCAGACGACCCACAAGGCTTCGACATCTTCCGCCGCGAGGCCCAACTACGCGGCTACGGCGACCCGATTCGGCGGGTCAAAGGCGAGGCCCGGCGCTTCAAGGATGCCGGTGCGCGTTACGACAAGCGCTACATCTACACCGTTCGCGCCGTGGCCAACGAAGAGCCGTTGATCCACTCGGACCCGGCCGGAGAACGCGAGATCGAATACGAGGATCGTTTCCCGCCGCCCCTGCCGCGCAACCTCGTGGCCCTGGCCGAGCGCGCCAGCGTCCGGCTGCGCTGGGAAGCTTCAGCCGCGCAAGACGTTGCCGGCTACATCCTCTACCGCCGCGAGCCGGGGCGAGACTTCCATCGCCTCAACGATCAACTCGTCCAGCGGACCGAATACCTCGATCGCAACCTGGCGAGCGGTTTGACCTACGCCTATCGCATCCAGGTGGTCGACCGTAACGGTAACGAGAGCGAGATCAGCACGCCGGTGGAAACCACCGCCCGATGAGCCAACCGCCGCGCCCGCCAGCAACGTTCTATAAGCTGTCGGGCGCCGGCAACGACTTCATCGCCTTCGCCGAACCGACGCGCCCACCGCGCAGCGAGGAGATTCGCGCCTGGTGCCGGCGTGGACTTTCCCTCGGCGCCGACGGCGTTTTCTCGATCACTCGCCAGAGTGACGACAGTGACGCCGTCCGCATGCACTATTGGAACGCCGACGGCGAACGCTCCGACCTGTGCCTCAACGGCTGCCGCTGCGCCGCCCGCCTCGCCTTCCAACTCACCTGGGCCGAAACCGAGCTGCGCCTCACCACCGACGTCGGACCCCTGCAAGCCCGCTGCGTTGCCACCGACCGCATCGCGCTCGAGCTGCCCGATATCGTCGAGACACCCATCGCCCGCGTCCTGGAACACGACGGACACGCCTACGACGGCTGGCACCTCACCGTCGGCGTGCCGCACTTCGTCCTCCCGTGGCCCGAGCCCCTGGGCGACGCCCCCGTTGCCACCCTCGGCGCCGCCCTGCGCCGCCACCCTGACCTCGGCTCTGCCGGCGCCAACATCAACTTCGTTCGCATCCCAGCCCGTGATCGCTGCGAGCTACGCACCTTCGAGCGCGGCGTCGAGGCCGAGACCCTTGCCTGCGGCACCGGCATCGTCGCCGCCGTCGCCGCCGGTGTCGTCGCCGAGCAGTTGGCCACGCCCGTTACCCTCCTCACCGCCGGCGGCTTCGAGATCGAGGCCCGCGGCGGCGGCAACGAGTCCTGGGTCCTCGAAGGCGACGCAAGGATCGTCGCCACCGGGGAGCTCCAAGCCGGTGCGGTCGGTCTGCCGGACGGACCGGCCTGGAGTTAGCAGGCTCCAGGTCGTCGTGCCTCCGGGTGCTATGATGACGCAATGGGTGCCGAACCGCAGCGCCGTTTGACCGTCGCCGAATTCCTCGCACTCGAACGTGAGACCGAGACTCGGCACGAGTTTCTGGACGGCGAGATGTTCGCCATGTCCGGCGCTAGCCGCGAGCACAACCTGATCGGCACCAACCTCGTCGCAGCGCTCCACCCGCAGTGTAAAGGTCGGGGCTGTGAGGTCTACGCCAACGACATGCGTGTGCGGATCCCGGCCCCGGCATCTACACTTATCCCGACGTCGTCGTGGTTTGTGGGGAGCCGAGCTTCGAGGACGATCAGCGCGACACGTTGCTGAACCCGACGCTGATCCTCGAGATCCTCTCGGCTTCGACCGAGGACTACGATCGCGGCCGTAGATTCGCCCACTATCGGAGTGTCGCCGCGCTGCAGGTCTATCTCCTGGTCGATCAACGGCGAGCCCATGTCGAGGTTTTTTCCCGACAGCCAGACGATCGATGGCTGTTGTGGGAGACCGATGACCCCGAGGCCCGCTTCGAGATTCCCGAGATCGGGGCGAGCCTGGCACTGGCAGAAGTCTACGATCGGGTGCCGGGTATTGCGGCGGCCGGCCTGCGGCCGGTATCAGTCTAGGAGTCGCCCCAACTACAACCGTCGGTGACCGCCGTCGCGCTCGCGCCGGCTTCCCGGCCCTTTGCCTGGTTAGAACGCGATTTGAAACTACAAATCACGCGCTAAAGGCTTTCGAGCGTGATGTACCGTCGCATTTCGCGATCTCATCGCCTGTTGGGGCGATTTGAAACGACAATTTACGAGCAAACGGCTTTCGGACCCGATTTGCGGCTGATTTTCGCGATCTCGACGCCTGAGAACGCGACTTACAAGAACAAATCACGCGCCAAGGCGCTTTGTCCGTGACTTTGTCCGCCGTGTCGCGGTCGCAAGGCGACGGAACAAGATTGGCAGCGGTATCTTGGGGTCATCTTGCGATCCGTTGGCCAGGGGGCCTCTCGGCCAGGGTTCGGTGAGCGCTCCGTCGATGTCGGACCAAAGACAGGATGCGACCCGGATCGTCCGGGTCGCACCTCGATCAGACGAGTTGGAACCGAAGCGCGGAATCTAGTTGTACTCGTGCACTTCCTCGTCGACCTCAACGATGATTCTCTTCTTGATCTGTGCCTCGGGCTCGATCTCTTTCAGCGTGTCGAGGATCTTCCGGCGGGTCTCTTCGTCGAGGTCTTCGAGGACGCCGGACTCGAGGAGGTGGTCGGCGGCTGAGGTGCGCTCGATAAAGATCATGTGGTGGTCGTCTTCGCCTTTTTCCACCCAATGATGCTCGCCGCCTTCGTCGCCGTGGATGAAGGCAAAAGTGTTGCCGTCGTCCTCGTCGCTCAGCTTCTTGATGAAGACTTTGGCATCGCCGCCGCCGTGCATGAAGACGGAGTGATGGTCGACGTGCGGGATATCGATGTCGATCTCTTTGCCGTCGACGGTCAGATCGAAACCGCTCTCGGTGCGGGTGAGCAGGACTTCTTTGCCGGAATCGGTAAAGCTCTGGCGGGTCTCGCCGACTTCCATATCGTCGGCCTCGAGGTCGATGAGCTCACCGTCTTGATCGATCTTGATCTTGATGTGCCGTTCGACCTCGACGTCCTCGCTGGCGAAGCTGAAGACCGAAATAAACAGTGCCGCGAACGTGATGGCCAGGATGGCGTGGATGGTTTTCACCGCGTGTCCTCCATGTGTGGATTCTTTTTTCAGCAGGCTCTTGCCTCAACGTCGGCCTTTAGAGCAAGGGCTGTGCCACGCGCCAAGCTCGATGACGGCCCCTTACGATGCGTCTTTTTCGACCACCAAAGCAGATTGCAGCCCCAACAACATCCCCATATGGGGAGACGGTTGCCGATATGGGAACGCGCCTCTCACCCCAGGCCGTGCTTCTCGAGCCGGTAGAGGAAGGCTTTGTACGGTAGATCGAGCAAGCGAGCGGCACGGGCACGGTTGCCGCCGGCGTGCTCCAGGGCCTGGGCCAGGCAGGAGCGCTCGTGGGCTTCCCAGGAGATACCGGAGGGGGAGAGGCGAAAGCCGTTGTCGGTTTTCGTCTGGCGGCTCATTTCTTGTGGCAGATCGTCGGCCGAGACCCGGCCGTCTTCGGCCAGCAGAACGAGACGCTCGACAGCGTTGCCGAGCTCACGGACATTACCTGGCCAGGGATGATCGAGCAGGCGCTTGAGCACTCCAGCGGGAAAGGCCCGGACCCGCACCCCATGGCGGCGGGCGGCGCGGGCGGCGAAGTGCTCCACCAACCGTGGGATATCTTCACGACGCTCGCGCAGCGGCGGCATGCACAGAGGCACGACGTTGAGCCGGTAGTAGAGATCTTCACGGAACCGGCCCTCCCTCACTTCGGCTGCCAGATCGCGGTTGGTGGCGGCGATCAGACGGGCGTCGCTCTCGAGCTCGCGCGTGCCGCCGACGGGGGTGAAGCGGCCTTCTTGTAGGGCGCGCAGCAGCTTGGGCTGGATGGCGATCGGCAGCTCGCCGATCTCGTCGAGAAACAGGCTGCCACCGGCGGCGGCTTCGAAGTTGCCGGCCCGGCTGCGATCGGCACCGGTGTAGGCACCTTTCTCGACCCCGAAGAACTCCGATTCGAGCAACCCTTCGGGAATAGCGGCGCAGTTGACAGCGACAAAGGGCTTTTCGGCGCGGCGCGAGAGTGCGTGCAGGGCGCGGGCGGCGAGTTCCTTGCCGGTACCGCTCTCTCCGGTCAACAGAATGGTGGCATCGGTCGCGGCGAGCTTCTCGACCTGGCGAAACAGGCGCTGCATGCTCGGTGCGCTGCCGACCAGATCCACCAGGCGATCGCGCTCGCCAAGCTCTTCCGCCAAGCGCCGATTCTCGTCTTCGAGACGCCGCGAGCGCAGTACCTTCTCGATCGCCAGCAGCAGCGCCTGGCGCTCGAAGGGCTTGGCCAGGTAATCGTCGGCTCCGAGGCGGATCGCCTCGACGGCGCGGGCAATCGTGCCGTAGGCGGTGACAGTAATGAAGGCGGTCTGCGGATGCTCGGCGCGCACCGCTTCGAGCAGCTCGGTCCCGTCGCCATCGGGCAACTTCCAATCGGAGAGCACCAGATCCACCGGCGAGCTGTCCAACTGCGCCCGGGCCGAGGCCACCGAGTCGGCCTCGGCTACCAGGTACTCACGCGCCCGCAGGATGTTCGATACCAGGCGCCGCTGATCTTCGTCGTCTTCGACCACCAGGACTCGAATCTCACCCATCTCGGCTTCCCTCATCGGCTTCGCTCAGGGCGCGCTCGCGCTCGCCGATCTCGAGGATGGCGCGGGTACCGCCCGCCGAGCGGTCCTGCAGCTCCAGGCGACCGCCGTAACGGTTGGTAGCGATGCGGTGGGCCAGGAAGAGCCCCATCCCGGAGCCGTTGGCTTTGGTGGAAAGGTGTGGGGTGAACAGACGTTCTCGGACCTCCTCAGGCAGTCCGGGGCCTTGGTCTTCGAGCTCCACTCGCAGACGGCCCGGGGCAGGTGTCGTCGTCCGTACGCTCACCCGGCCTTCTTTCGGGCTGGCTTCGATCGCGTTGACCACCAACGCCTGCAGCACCGCCCGCAGCTCAGGCTCGACGCCGCGCAGGCGTGGTAGGCCGGAGGCCGCATCGATATCCAGTTGCACCTTGCCGCGGCCGTCCTGCAACGCCTCGAGGCTAACGTCTTCGATCAACTCGCCGACATCGACCTCGCTGAGCACCCCACCACTCTGTGAGGCGAGGGCAAGAAAGGAGCGGATGCTGTGGTCGATGCGCCGGATCTGACGCCGCGCCGATTCGGCGAGCTCCGGCGTGGCTCCCGCCAAGCCGTTCTGTGCTGCGGCGCTCTGAGCCGCCAGCTCCTCGACCGACAAACCTAGGGCATTCAAAGGGTTACGCAAAGTGTGGGCGAGCCCGCGAGCGATCTCGCCAATTTCACCAAGGTGCCGATGGGCAGCGAGGGCGCGGGCACGGGCATCGAGCTCTTCGAGCTGGCCCGACATGCGATTGAAGGCGACGATCGCCTCGCCGACCTCACCCTCAGCTGGCTGGTCGACTTGGGTCCCGAGGGCGCCATCGCCGACCTCCCGGGCTGCTGAGGCGAGCTGTCGCAGCGGCCGCGTGACCCGATGCGAAACCACCCCGGCGATCGCCAAGCCGAGCAGGAGGAATCCGGCCGAGCCGAAGACCATGCGCTGGGAAAAGCGATCCAGCTTGTCACTGAAGCCCTGTTCCGGGATTTGGAACTTGCGCCGTTTCTTGGGCTCTCCGACCCAGAGGTAGCGGTCGCCGTCCAAGTGCTCGATGTGGATCTGGACACGCTTCGCGGTCTTCTCTCCCTCTTGCTCCGCTTGCTCGAATCGGTAGGTGAAGCTCTGTGCGTTGAGCGTCGTCCCCTCGGCTTCGTCCGCTGTCTCGTCGGCCGCCGTCTCATTGTTCGCTGTCTCATCGGTCCCTGTCTCATCGATCGCAGCCTCGTCCTCAGCCGTCGCCTCGATTCGGCGCAAGGCCTGAACGATCACTTCGTCGTCAATCCGCTCGAGGAGCTCCTCGGCGCTGGCAAAACGTTCCAGATGCCGAACGAAGGTGCCGTCACAGTCATCTCCGGCACAACTGATGACCGTTTCATGGTGGGCTGCGGTTTCGTGATGCGCCACGGTCTGGGAGCCTGGAGCGTGAAAGCCCGGTGCATGGGACGAATGCACCGGATCCTTGAAGAAGGCCACGACCGATTCGCCGACCTTGGTGACCACCACATCGAGCTCGGAGGATAGATCCCGCGTCAACAGGTGCACCCACCACCACTGGGCGAGCACCAGGAGAGCCACCAGGGCACCGATGAGAAGAAAGAGTCTTAGGCGTAGGGACATGTCTGAGCTCCAAGGATTCACCGCTCGCTAGAGAACCTGACGACCTAGCAGGCTAGCAAGGAATATGCCGGGAGCAAACGCTAGCAACGCTGCATCGTTGCTCACACGAGGCCTGTCGTTGCTAAAATCGCGCGATGAGTCAAAGAAGAAAACCCATCGCGGCAGGTAACTGGAAGATGAATCTGCTGCGCCGCGAGGCCGAGGATCTGTGTCACGGCTTGTGCGCGGGCATCGAGTCGGCGATGGCGGCCGAGGTGGTCTTGTTTCCTTCCGCCACCCTGATCTCGACCGTCGCTGCGACGATCCGCGGCAGCGCTATCGCTCTCGGCGGTCAAGATATCCACCCGCAAGCCTCCGGTGCGCACACCGGTGACGTGTCGGGACCGCAGCTCGCCGATGTCGGCTGCGGCTGGGTGCTGTGCGGCCACAGCGAGCGCCGGCAGAACCACGGCGAGAGCGATGCTCTGGTCGGGCGCAAGGCTCGCGCTGCCACCGATCACGGCCTGTTGCCGATGATCTGTCTCGGCGAATCACGAGACGAACGGCGGGCAGGTCAGACCTTCGATGTGCTACGGCGACAGCTCGCCGCGGCCTTGGCCGAGAAGCCCCCGGCCTTCGAGATCGCCTACGAGCCGGTTTGGGCGATCGGCACCGGCGAGGTGGCGACACCTGAGATCGCCCAGGAAGCGCACGCGTTCTTACGCGGCGAGCTGGCCCGACAAGTTGGCGCGGAGCGTGCGACCTCGACTCGAATTCTCTACGGGGGCTCGGCCAATCCGGGCAATGTCGCCGACTTGATCGCCCAAAAAGACATCGATGGATTCCTCGTTGGCGGCGCGAGTCTTGACTCTGGAAAATTCCTCGATATCATCGGCGTTTGCGCTGGCTCTCGGCCAGCCTCCTGACTCCATCCATCCAGAGGACCCTGCGTCATGATCTACCTGTTCTACATGGTACACGTGTTGATCTGCCTCTTCCTGATCCTCGTCGTCCTGCTGCAGCAAGGCAAGGGCGCCGATCTCTCCGTTTTCGGCGGTGGCGGAACAATGACGGCCTTTGGCGCTCGCGGCGCCGCCACCTTGCTCCACAAGATGACGGTCTTCGGCTTCGTCGGCTTCATCGTTACGACTCTGGTCATCGGTGTTCTGCTGAAAGAAGGGGATGGCGACTCGGTTTTGAGCGGTATCCCAGCGGCCGAAGAAGTGACCGCGACCCAGGATGAGGAAGCGGCCGAGGCCGAAGATGCAGCAGCGCTACCCGAAGACGAGCCCGAGGCCGCGATCCAACCGGAGACCGAGACCTTCGACGAAGGCGGTGCGGACGAAGGCGCTGGCGGCGACGGAGACAGCTCCGCGACGGGCGACGACCCAGCAACCTCCAGTGAGGATTCTGGCGGCTGACGAAGTCACCGGGCGGAGCGTTCACACGCTTCCGTTTCGGCTTCGCTGGCTTGCCGTTTGAGGCACAGCTTAGCTAAACTCTCAGTGCTCGCCGAAGTGGCGGAATTTGGTAGACGCGCACGGTTGAGGGCCGTGTGGGGTTAAACCCGTGCCGGTTCGAGTCCGGCCTTCGGCACCATCCTTCCCTTGAGGCCCAGGCCATCCCGGGTGGCTATCGTTAGACTGCCGGGCGCCTTGGTCCGTATATGCCTATGAATGCATTAGGGAAGGAGTTCCATCATGCCAGAGCAAGGCATCGTCAAGTGGTACAGCATCGCCAAGGGCTACGGCTTCATCCGCCGCGAACCCGGAGCTGCCGAGGCCGGTCGTGTTGCTGAGGCTGGTACCGAGGACGCCGAAGGGGCGAGCCCTCGCGGTACCGAAGACACCGATATTTTCGTTCACTACTCCGACCTCTCGACCGCAGCGCTCGAAGAAGGTGAGCGTGTGAGCTTCGAAGTCGTTTCGGGGCCCCGCGGGCTCAAGGCGCGCAATGTCGCCCTGGCCGAGGGGCCGGCCTAGCGCCGCACCGCGAGACTGATCCCTGCGAGTTCCGCAGCCCGGCGCAGCCCACCCAACAGGACCGACAATCGGTCGCTTGTCGGATGGATTCTGGCTACCTAAGGCTCTCTTAGCCGTCGAGGGTGGCGTTCCACTGATCGAGCTGGCTCTTCATCTGCGCCTTGAGCGCCGAGGTGTCGCCCTCGATCGTCACACCGGTCATGGTGTCGCCCTGAGCGATCTGGTTGACGACATCCTGCCCGGAAGCCACTCGGCCGAAGACCGTATGCTTGCCGTCGAGCCACGGTGTCTCGACGTGAGTGATGAAGAACTGGCTGCCGTTGGTGCCCGGTCCGGCGTTGGCCATCGACAGGATACCCGGGCTGTCGTGCTTCAGATCGGTGATCTCGTCGCCAAACCGATAGCCCGGGCCACCACTACCGGTGCCCGTGGGATCGCCGCCCTGGACCATGAAGTTGGGGATCACGCGGTGAAACGAGATCCCGTTGTAGTAGCCGCGCTCCGCCAGGTTGACGAAATTGGCGACGGTCATCGGCGTCTTCTCCGGGGTCAGGTCGACTCGGATCTCTCCCTTGCTGGTCTGAATCACGGCAATCATGGCGACTCCTTCATGTGAAATCTGAATGGTCTGACGAGGATCGAGCTCTGTCCGCTCGAGCCTCGGTCTTTTAGGTCGTGTTGGAGCTCAGTCTGTCAGAATGTGGACCTGTATGGATCAGGTCTTCTCGGCCGGGCGAAACCAGCCATCGGCACACGTCCCACCTCTCGCCGACACTGAGCCCTGGGTGACCGGGGCCGCGGAGCATAGCAGAGACCCGGAGCCCAGCCGATGTTAGCCCCGACGGAGCCCGTGGGCGTGGTCCTGGCCGGCGGCGCGTCGCGCCGAATGGGGCGTGACAAGGCAAGCCTGCGGCTCGGTCCGACGAGCCTGGCGGAGCGGGCGGCAGGCGCGCTCAGCGAGGTGCTCGCCACCGTTGTGGTGGCGGACCGCGGCCATCACCGGGTCGCCGGTTGTGAGTCGGTGCGCGACGGCGACGGGGCAGGGCCTGCCGCCGGAATCCTCGGTGCGGCAGCCGCCTACCCCGTGCGGGATCTGCTGGTGCTCGCTTGTGACCTTCCCGCCGTGCCGATCGCTCTGCTGCGCCACCTCGCGGACTTCAGCTCAGATAGGCCCCGCGATGAGGCGGGACACTGTGCCGCCCTGGTGCCGCGCTGGCGACGAGGGATCGAGCCGCTGTGTGCCCTCTACCGACGGTCTGCCCTCGAAGCACTGGCCGAGGAGGTTCGGGCCGGTCGCTTCGCCCTTCGTTCATTGCTGCTCGAGCGGCTGTCCGAAGTGCGGTTCCTCGAGGGTCCCGAGCTTGCTGCCTTCGGTGATCCGCAGCGCCTTTTCGCCAACCTGAATACGCCCGACGACCTGGCTTTGTTGGAACGAGCGTAACTTGCGGCTGCGGAGCGGGCAAAGATAGACTGATGGCTCCAAGTCTGTCTGACAGCTATGGGCTCCAATTCGAAAAACCTTTCCGCGCCACGCGAGGCCTAACGCCGGTCGCAGCCGGGGATTGACGACTTTCAGGAGAGAAGATGGGTACTGCAACGTTGCACCTCGATGGCAAAGACTATGAGCTCCCCACCGTCGTCGGCTCCGAAGGCGAGGTCGGGGTCGACATCTCGAAGCTTCGCCCGGCGAGTCGAGCCATCACTCTCGATTCGGGCTACGGCAATACCGGCAGCTGCCAAAGCTCGATCACTTTCATCGACGGCGAGAAGGGCATCCTGCGCTATCGCGGCTATCCGATCGAGCAGTTAGCCGAACGCGGGACCTTCAGTGAGATCTGTCACCTGCTGATCAGTGGCTCTCTGCCCACTCAGGATCAGCTCGATGCCTTCAACCACGATCTCACCTACCACAGCATGCTGCACGAGGACATGAAGAAGCTGTTTGAAGGCTACCCGCCGACGGCGCATCCGATGGCGATTCTGTCCTCGATGGTGACTTCCCTCGCCACCTACTATCCCAACGCCCACCAGGAAGACCGGATCGACCTCAACATCATGCGGCTACTGGCCAAGGCGACGACCATCGCTGCCTTGTCTTACAAGAAGTCGATCGGCCAGCCGTTCATCTATCCGCGCAACGACCTGACCTACACCGAGAATTTCCTGCACATGATGTTCGCGGTGCCCGCCGAACCCTACACGGTGAACCCGGTGGTCGACCGCGCGCTCAACCTGCTACTGATCCTGCATGCCGATCACGAGCAGAACTGCAGTACCTCGACCGTTCGCATGGTCGGTTCGAGCCAGGCCAATCTCTATGCCTCGATCGCGGCTGGCATCAGTGCACTGTGGGGCCCCCTCCACGGTGGCGCCAACCAGAAAGTGATCGAGATGCTGCAGATGATCCATGAGGACGGCGACAACTACCAGAAGTACGTCGACTTGGCGAAGGACAAGTCGTCCGGCTTCCGCCTCATGGGTTTCGGTCATCGGGTATACAAGAACTTCGATCCTCGCGCCAGGATCCTCAAACAGGCGGCCGACGACGTGCTCGAAGAGCTCGGGGTCAACGACCCGTTGCTCGACATCGCGATGAACCTCGAGCAAGTGGCCCTGAAGGACGAGTTCTTCGTCAAGCGTCGTCTCTACCCGAACGTCGATTTCTACAGCGGCATCATCTACAGCGCTATCGGCATCCCGATCAACATGTTCACGGTGATGTTCGCTCTCGGCCGCTTGCCGGGCTGGATCTCGCAGTGGAAAGAGATGCGCGAAGACCCCAAGACACGCATCAACCGCCCGCGGCAGATCTACACCGGCCCGACCGAGCGCGACTTCACGCCGATCGAAGATCGGTAGTCAACTAGATCCCATCCAGAAAGACCGGTTTCGTTCTCGAAAGGTCGTCCTTGTGGAGCGAGCACGCAGCGAGTGGTTTCCGAGAACCAAACCGCGTACACGCTCAGACAGTCCTCGCCCTTGCTCGCTCCACCAACAGGACCTGCCGGCTCGAGAACGTCGTAGCGGGATGCGAGTAGCTAGCGTCGCTTGACCCGGGCGAGCTCGGACCAGCGGTACGTCGACTGGAGCGGCTCGCCTTTGCCTTCGCCGAGCCACCACAGGACCGAGGGGCGGGGTTGTAGGGCGCCGAGGCGCATGTTGCCCTGCCGGAAACCGGTGATGAAGAGCGACGCGGCCAACGCCTCGGCATCGGCGGCCTCTTCGGTCACGGCAGCGACCATGACCACGCCACGTGCCGGTACACCGGTGCGTTGATCGATGTAGCGAATCGGCAGCTCGTCGCCGATCGGCTCGATGCTCACGACGGCCAGGGCTTGTTCCCGCAGCCAGATCTGGTCGGTCGGCTCGCGGTTGCCCGGAACCGACGGCAAGCGGGTCAACCAGCCGTCGCCATCGGGCCCTCCGCCAAGACCTCGCCGGACGTTGCCGATCTCTAGCCAAGCATTGCTGACCCCAGCCTCGCGGAGCACCTCCACCGCTCGATCGATGGCGAAGCCGCGTGCCATACCCACCATCTCGATTCGGCTACCCGCAGCGAGGCCGCCGACCAGACGGGTCTCCTCCTCGAGCCGTAGAGTGATCTGGTTGCACTGGGCGCTGATTACTGCGTCTCGCAGGTCGATCGGATCGGGAATCCGTTCCGGGTCCTTCCACAGAGCGTAGAGCTCTCCGCCGAGCGGCCCGTGGGCCCCATTGGTCCACAGGCAATACTGCAGGCCCCTCCGGAGCATGTCGGCAGACCTGCTCTCTAGCTCCAGGAAGTCTGCACCCGCCGCCGCGTTGAGCGCCCCGAGGCTGCCTGGGAGGCTGCCCGAAGGATCGAACAGCTGGCTCAGATCGAACATCTCGCGCAGCGCGGCCTGAGCCGCGGCACCAGCCTGCTCCGGCGGCAGCCCGCGGATCTCGACCTCTGCGTCGGTGCCGAAGACAGCCGCAGTCATCCGCACCGGCTCGGCGCGAGCCGCGCCGGTAGCGAGCAGCAGGAGAACGAGCACCCCAACGTAGTTAGCTACTGAAATATTGCGCTGCATCTCTCAATGATAGTCGCCGACGGAGCGCTAGCCAAAAATCCGCGGCAATGGGTCGGTGGTGCCGGTCGGTGGCTCTAGCTTGGCGCCGGAGACGGTGCGGTAAGCCCCTCGGCCGAGATTGAGTAGGCAGCGATTGCGGCCCCGCTCTTTGGCTTCGTAGAGTGCTTCGTCGGCCAGCAAGAGCAGCTCACTCGCGGTCTTGATGTGGAGCTCGGGAAAGGCGGCCACGCCGGCCGACAGTGTCAAGGGAATCGAGCGGCCCTCGAACTCCAACTCGATCGCCGCCACTGCCGCTCGCAGCCGTTCGGCCAGTTGCAGTGCCGCGGCACCGCCGGTCTCATTGAGCAGCACGGTGAATTCTTCACCGCCGTAGCGGCTGAGCAGATCGTTCTCCCGGCGCTCTCCGTCGAGGGCGCGGGCGACTTGGATCAGCGCCTCGTCACCGGCGACATGACCGTGGGTATCGTTGACCTGCTTGAAGTGGTCGATGTCGCAGAGAATCACCGCCATCGATTGCCCGTCTTCACAGCAGTCCCGATAAGCCTGTTGAATACCGCTGTCGAGGATCCGGCGAACCGGTACACCGGTCAACGGGTCGAGCCGAGCTTCCCGATCGAGGCGCGCCCGATGCACCGAGCTGGCCATCTGCGGCACGAGAGTCGAGAGCAGCTCCTCGGCCCCCGGGTCGATCCGTCGCGGGTCGCACCAAAGCCGCACCACCGCCAGAGCCTCGCCTTCGACCACCAGTGCTTTCTCGAGCACCCGCCATTCGGCTCGCCGATGCACCCCTGGCAGCATGCGCGGCCTTGCCGCCGGCTGCGGCACGCCTTCTGCCAGGACCCTCTCGGGCCCCGCCCACCAGCTTCGATTCTCGAAGCTCAGCTGCCCGGGCTCCGACGAATCTGCCAGCTCGAATTGAAACCACTGGACCGGCAAGATATTGGAGCACTCGACCCACACCTGTTGAGCGACCGCCCCCATCCCCGACGTCTCACCAAGGATTCTCTCGTGGGCTCCCTGCAGCCGCTCGAGATTCTCCGCCCGATGGTCCGAGGTGCCACGGGCCATGGCGTTCCGTGCCGCTTCAGCAGCGAGCAGCGCGCAGGCCAGCAGGAGCGGGGCGACGCGCTCCCAGCCCAGAACCAGTGCGGTATCGGCAAGAAAGATCCCCAGTGCCCAGCCGGCCGCGTCGAGCGCCAGCGGCGAGAGATCAGCCGCCTCGCGGCCCGGCCAGATGCGGCGCCAGCTCTCGGTGTCGACCAAGCTGGCGAGAACCACGATCACCAGGAAAACTGTCGAGTAGGCTGCCATCGGAGCCAGCACCCGGCCGGCCAAACGATCGAGCGATCCGTCTCCGGCCCGATGCATCAAAGCCGCAGCGAGGGTGCAACAAAAGACGATCAGAGCGGCGAACATCTCGCTACCGAGGAGCCCTCGGGAAGCGCGACGTCGGCGAGTCGCGAGATGCCACCAGGTCGAGGCAAGGAGGCGAGCGCCGGCAGCGACCAATGCGGCAGAGAGCACACCGAGGCGCATGATCACTGCCGGTAGAGCCAAGACGCCCAGGCCCAGAGTCACACCGCCAAACGGCCGGTGCGCCGCAGCCAGAGCAGCGACGAAACACCACAGAACGAGCTCTAGGGGCTGCGGGATGGACAGCCCGCCGAAGCTGGCTATCACCAGCACCACGAGGATCAAAGCCACCAAGAAAGCTATGGCCGGAGCCCGATGCACTTGCGCCTTTCTCATAGTCGCCCTGTCGCCGGCCCTCCGCGACTCCGCCGCTGGGCGAGCCTTCTGTTGACTCGGCGATCGACCGAGCGGATGCTACTGTCGAGCGCCACGGCTGGCAAACGGTCGCCAACCAGAATCTCAGGTGCTTGCGGTCATCCGCTGAATCCAGGAGAATAGCCCTCGTCGTGGCCAAATCTTTGGCTTCCAGGGCAACCGGTCGGTTGAAGAGACTTTCGCTAAGAAGCAGAGACCTCCTACAGAACCGGTACACGGCGCTCGCCTGGAGCTGCCTGTCGGGTTTTGACGCTCCATGGTGGCTGTGCTATACCTTCCGCTTACCCGCTTGAGAGGTCACCTATGGCATCCATGGATCTCGTACTCTACGAAGATGAAATCCATCTACTCGAGGAAGTGCTGCAACGCTTGCGGCACGATTCCAACGCTCGGGCAGTCTTCCTGATCGACAAGAACGGTCAGCAGATGGCCTCCGAGGGCGAGATCGAGCACTTCGACACGACCTCTCTGGCGTCCCTGACCGCCGGTAACGTGGCGGCGACGGACAGTCTCGCCAAGTTGATCGGCGAACGCGAGTTCTCGGTTCTCTTTCACGAAGGAGAACGTGACCACATTCATATCTCGATCGTCGGTAAGCGCGCCATCTTGTTGGTCATCTTCGATGAACGGTCGTCTCTCGGCCTCGTGCGCTTGCGCGTCAAACGCGCCAGCGGAGAGTTCGAGAAGATCTTCGAAACCATGGCGCAAAAGGCCAATGCCGGCAGCCAAATGGGTGGGGCATCGTCGCCGACACCGTTCTCCGAAATCACCGACGACGACATCGACGCCCTGTTCAGCGACTAGCCCCGTGCGAACGAAACCGATCGACGTGCCATGACTTTCATCAACTACGCCGCCAAAGAGAT
>JBCCGX010000062.1:0-17817 GCA_039029035.1 Acidobacteriota bacterium
CCGAAGATCAATAGCGCCCAGCCGGGATGCCCCTCGATCATCGCGATGATGAACACCGGCACCATCGCCACCCGCAGTGACGACAGCAGATTGGGCCAGGTCATCCGCGCGAACCGAGGAGGTCCAGGGTGTGGCGAAAGAGCTCCAAGACCTCGCCACCGGAGATCGTCGCAGCCGGCCGACAATCCGCCGCCTCCGGGATCAGCTGGCAATGCTCGGTCTGCTGACAGATCGCACGCCAGCTACGCCCGACGGTCGACGACTCCGCCGCCCCGCTGAGGCAGGCAAACCTCTGCTGTGACGAGCTCAAGAGCCCTAGGAGGGCCCTGAAGACAACCACCCGCTTCGCCGCATCGGCGGGTTCGAACCGATGCAGGGTCTCGTCGACTTCCATCAAACCGAGGTTGAGCACGCGTAAGATCTCGTCCCGTCGCGGATGGTCCAAGATATCGGCCGCGATCGGCGGATTGGTGACACGGGAGGCACGGATCTGAGGCACCAGCCAATAGAGCAAGGTCGCCAGGTCTGCGCGGTCGAGCTCGGCCTTCTCCCCGATCTCTTGCACCTCAGGCGGCAGGAGCTGCAGGCGCCAGAGGAACTTGGCCAGCGCCAACAAATCGTCGAGGGGCGCATGCTCCGGATACTCCTGGCGCAGCGACTCGAGCTGGTCGAGACCGGTGCGAACGTCGCCGACCTCGAGCTCGAGCTCCGCTGCACGCTGACGATAAAACAGGTCGCCGGCGATCGCTGCGAGCTGCCGAACGGTTTCGAGCTCACCTTCGAGATCGCCTCTGTCGACCGCAACGAGCCGCCGGCCGTCGAGGGCTTCCCAACTGTCCGCCGCCCATTCGTCGAGCCACAAAAGATGCTCTTCAGCGCGCTCGCCGTGTCCACGTTCGAGCGCATCTTGCAACCGGTCGTAGACCATCTCGACGGCTCGTGGCCGGATCTCGTCAGCCCGACGCCCGGCCGAAGCATAGGCGCCGGCGATGCGTAGGAACGATTCGAGAGCAACGGGCAAGTCGCCCTGACGCTCGGCGGCGCCGCCCAGGAGCAGTCGCGCCGCGGTATAGTCTGGCAGCTCATCGACTACCGGCTGCAAGAGCGTGATCGCCGCTGCATCGTTCTGGCGCAGGAACTCGACCTGCGCCACCAAAACCATCGCCGGATGGAAGCCCGGATCATCGATCAGGAGCTCTCTACCCGCCGCTTCGATGCCGGCCAGATCGAGACCTTGCCGCAGCCCTTCGTAGGCTCCTTCGAGGCGCTCGATCAAGGGTTCGGCGGCAGTGAGCGGATAACCCGTCGTCGGCGGAGCAACGAACGGATTCGAGCGGGTCAGAGGTTTGGGCGCGGGTCCTTGCGGATCCGGGCTGGCACAGGCCGCCAGCAACAACAAGATGGGCAGGGCACGCATCGCGCGCTGCCGATAGGTGGGAGACACGGCGCTGAGGGATGGAACGGCCGAGCGACGCGGCTCAACCGTTGGGGCCACCGGCCTCCGTAATTGTCGAGATCGCATGCTTGTAGACCAGGATCTCCTGCTGGCCGGTATCGACCACCACCGCGAAGCGATCGAAGCGCTTGAGGCGCCCTTGCAGCCGCTTGCCATTGACGAGCTCAAATGCCATTTGGCGACCTTCTTTGAGGCTTTGAAAAAGAAAACCATCTTGAATGTTGATGTTATGTCTGCTCATCGAGCAACTGCACCTCCACGGTTGAGCTTTTCCAGCAAAGACGGTATCTCTTGCTCCACGTCGGAAGCCGAGATCCACCGTACGTTTCTCTCTCGGCGAAACCAGGTCATCTGGCGTTTTGCGTAGCGTCGAGTCGCCCGGATCGTATCTTCCGCGGCCGACTCCAAGCTCCATTCGCCATGGATGTATCGGACAATTTGGCGGTATCCAATTGCTTGAAAGGCAGGGGCGCCCGGGTCGCACCCACTCTCCAGCAGGGCGACGACCTCCTCGACCCAACCCATCCCGATCATGTCGCGAACACGACCAGAAATGCGATCGTACAGGATGGTTCGAGGCAAGGTCAATCCGATGCGAACGGCGTCCACCGGCACGGATCCGAGGGGGCGTTGGCGGATCCAACTGGAGAGCGGACGACCGCTCGAAAGGGCGACTTCGAGAGCCCGGAGAATCCTTTGACTGTCGCCTGGCGCCAGTCGTCGAGCCGTGCCGGGATCGACTGCACACAGCTCGTCGTAGAGCGCCGCCAGGCCTTCTTTCGCCCGCCGTCTCTCGAGAGCCTGCCGGGTCTCGGGATCGCTCGCCGGGATCGGGCTCAGGCCTTCGAGCAGTGCACGCAGGTAAAGCCCGCTACCGCCGACCAGAATCGGCGTCCGGTCACGCTGGCGGATCTGGTCGATCAACGGCCGCGCTCGACGCACGAACTCACCTGCCGAATAGGGCTCCTCGGGGTCGAGAACATCGATCAGATGGTGCGGCAGAGCGGCTTGCAGCTCCGGCGACGGTTTGGCTGTGCCGATATCGAGCCCGCGATAGACCTGCAATGCGTCCGCGTTGATGATCTCGCCGTCGAGCGCCTCGCCCAAGCGCATGGCGAGATCGGTCTTGCCGGTCGCGGTCGGGCCCAGAATGGCGATCAAGGGTCTCATCGTGGATGACTCTTCGATTCTCGAGGTCGCTGTCGTGAGGCGAATCGCGGGGACGATTCACTGGCTCGAACGGGCAACATTGTGCTGTATCAAGGTTACATTGTAAATAACGAGGAGTGTCTCTCTCAAAGGGTGATACTTACCGAGTTAAAAGTAGTCACAACAGCAGCGAGCCTACTATTCTGCAATCAACCGCGGTGATCCTGGCAGCTCGATGGCCAGATGGGACGCTCTCAACTTCAATCGGACCATACCCGAAAGGTCGGTGCGCAGGACCTTGACCCCGTGCGCTTCGAGGCGCCTGAGGGTCCGCCGATGGGGGTGCCCGTAGAGGTTGCCGGGTCCGGCGGAAATCAACGCGAGCTGCGGCCGCACCCGCCGCAAGAAGGCCTCCGTCGTCGAGGTCTTGCTACCGTGATGGGCGACCTTGAGGATATCCACACGCGGCCCGCGTTGGCGGTCGATCGGTGACACCCTCGAGCGGTCCGCAGCCAGATCTCGCGCTAGTTGCCTCTCCCCTGAGGCTTCGATGTCGCCCGTGAGCCACAGACGGTACCGATCGAGCTCGGCGAAAATTACCAGGGATCGATCGTTGCGCGCTCGACGCTGGCCCGCCCTTGGGTGTAGCACGCGCAGGCGCCAACGCCCCACGCGCTCTTCTTCTCCCCGCCAGAGCACCCGCCAGCGCAGCCGCGGCAGAGTCAACAACTCGGCGGCGCAACGATCCTCGACCCAACCGGGACCCACCCAGACCTCGCCCACCGGCAAGTAGCGCGCCACATCGACCAGCCCAGCACAATGGTCGCGGTCCGGATGCGTCGCCACGACAGCATCGAGCTGGCGAACCCCTAGCGCGGCCAGGGCAGGCAGCACAACGCGTCCGCCCAGGTCGCCGTACCGCCAACCACCGCCATCAACCAGCACCGCTCGGGATCCGTCGCGTAACAGCGTGGCATCGCCCTGGCCAACGTCGATCAGAGCGATCTCGGGTGTCGGAAGACGTGGCTGAGCTGAGTCTCCCGAGCCAGTCAGAATAGCGAGCCAGCAGACCGTCAGGCAACGTCCGGCGAGCCGCGGCCAGAGGCACGCCGTGAGGCCTACCGCGGCACCGAACAGCGCCCCCGGTCCGGCCACCCCGAGCGGCAGAAACGTCGCGTAGCCCGGCGGCAGAGCGGCCAACGCCGCGACGGGCTGGGTCGCGGCATCGAGCAGGGGCAGAAGCGTCGCGGCGGCCGAGGGGCAAACCGAAGCGACACCCAACCAGACGAAGGCCGACGCCAAGAACACTACCAAATAGGGCACCGCCAACAGATTCGCCAGCGGCGCGACGCCCTGGATACCTCCGGTCAGGGGCAGGATCCAAGGTGCCGTCGCCAGCTGTGCCGCAACCGTAACGGCCAAAGGCTGTCGGACAAGGGCCGGTAGCCAAACCCAGCGTCGATCCAGGGCCGGCGCCAGAAGGAGGATCCCAGCGGTGGCCGCGACGCTGAGCTGAAATCCCAGACGGGCGACGATCGAGGGATCCTGCAGCACCATCAAGGCCACACAAGCCGCCAGGGCATTGAGAGTCTGGGGCGGACGGTGGCAGCGCAGCGCGGCGATCATCAGCAAGCCCATGATCGAGGCACGCAAGACAGCCGGCCTTGGGCCGACGAGAAGTCCATAGACGATCAAACCCAGCACAGCCGGCAGCCAACGCCAACGGTCTGGCAGGAGCGCTCCGGCCAGCACCAGAGCGGCGGCCAAGAGGCCGACGTGCAGCCCGGACACGGCCAAGATATGGGCCAAGCCCGAGCGCTGCAGGGCTTGCTGCCAAGCCTTCGGCAACGCCGACCGATCGCCGAACACCAGCGCCCGCAACAGCCTCAGGCCCGGGCGGCCCGGGTCGTGCTCGGTGAGCACCGTCTCGGCCCGCCGGCGCAGCGCACCCGCCAGTGCGGCCAGGCCTTTCGGCGGCGTTTCGGCAGATAGGAATCGCTCGCTCTTGAGATAGAGACGCCAGGGGCCCGGATCTCGACGCACCAGATTGGCGTAGCCAGCGGATCGCCTCAGGTAGCCACGTAATCGAACCGTCGTCCCGATCGGCGGTGCCGGGAGCGCGAGCGGAAGGCTCGCAGCGAGGTCGAACGTCACCCCAGAGACGCTCAGGCCCTGCCGCAAACGGCTGACCTGGACCCACAGCTGGGTGCGCTCGTCGTGGCGCGCCGGATGGCTCCGGACGACGCCGACGACCTCCACCGGCCGCCACGACTCGAATCTCGGTTCGGATGGCGGTGCCAGTCCAGCGCACAGAAGCCCCATCGCTGTCGTGGCGATGACGAGCCCCGCACGACTGGCCAGCGCGAGGCCCAAGGCGACCAGGCCGCCTGCCGCCACCACGGAGACGCCACCCCGAGGCATCAGCGCGAGGCCTGCGACCAATCCGGCCGCCGGCAGCAAGGCCGGTGAGACAGCAGGCAGGAGGAGCCGGGCTAGACGGTTTTTAGCCTGCGGCGCGGCTGCGGCGGCGTTGGCATTCTTCGAGTCCACATGGGACTCAAGACGGAAAGCCTCCGACCGATCTTACGCGCGGGCTTCAGAAAGGGTGAAAAAGAAGGTAGAGCCTTGCCCCAAGCCCTCCGATTCGACCCAGATCTTACCTCCTCCGACTTCGACGATGCGCTTGACCAGGGCCAAGCCAATACCCGTTCCCTCGACCGATTGATCGAGTCGGTTGAACAGGCCGAAGATCTTACCGTGAAAACGCTGCTCGATCCCCCGCCCGTTGTCCCGCACATAGACTGTGACGCTGCCGGGCGGTTGGGCGTCTGAAGCCATCACACCGATCTCGATCCGAGGATTCGCCTGGTCCCCCATGAACTTGACCGCGTTCTCGATCAGGTTCTGGAACACCTCGATCCAACGGGGCCGATCGACCGTCACGGTTGGCATCGCACGGTCGATCTCGAGCTGCACACCGCTTTCTACGATCCGCGCACTGAGCAAGTCCGCTGCTTCCAGCGCCAACTCGCTCAAGGAAGCGTTGACTGTCGGGTTGGAAACCCGCCCGATGCGACTGAGCTCGAGCAGCTCATCAAGTAGCTGTCCCATGGTGGACGCCGCATTGTCGATCCTCTCCAAATCCCGGCGCTGCCCCGCTGTGTTGCCTTTGTCGAAGTCCTTCTTCAAAAGGCCGACGAAGCCTCGAATCGTCACCAGCGGACTCTTCAAGTCGTGCGAGACGGTGTAGGTGAACCGCTCGAGCTCCGCATTCTTGGCCTCGAGCTCCTCGACAAAGGCTTCGCGCTCCTTCTCGGCCAGCCTCTTCTCACTGACGTCGCGCATAACGGTCAGGGTGCAGGGCTCGCCGTCGAGCTCGATCATCTCGATCGACAGCAATGCGATGAGCATCCCGCCAGCGCGCGTGCGAAAGCGCGACTCGAACTCACTCAGCCGCCCCTCGCTCTGTAGCCTTTCCTTGGCGACCTCACGCGCCCCCGGCTCGGCCCACAGACCGAGATCGGCCGAGGTCTTGCCAACGACCTCGTGACGCTCGAAGCCGAAAAGGCGGCAAAAGCCTTCGTTGACCTCGAGCAGCTTGCCGTCCTTCCACGACATGATGGCGATCGCGTCGGGGCTCGCCCGAAAAGCCGTGTAGTACTTGGCCCGCGACGACTGCAGAGCTTGGGCGGCATCGTCGCGTTCGCGAAAGATCCGTTCGAGAAAAAAGATCAGGAAGAAGGTGATCCCACTGAGCAGAAGACCCGGCACCTCGGACAGCGGCATCGACCACGAGATGTGCCAGGCCACGCCGGCTTCGAAGAAATGAATCGTCTGCCGAAGAACCGTGAGGATCATCATCAACGGCAGAAAGGCCAGGCGCCAGTCGCGCAGCCGCCGAACCAGGATGATCGCAAACACGCAATTCAGCACCCGGATCGAGATCGAAACGAGAACCAGGATACTCATGGGTTACTGCGATCGATCATAGCTCGCGATTGGCAGGACGATCTCTGCCGAGACAAATGGTTCGGACGCCTCGCACCACTTCTGGGTCATGCACTCCAGATCCAGGCAACCCGGATCAGGCAACCCGGATCAGGCAACCCGGATCAGGCAACCCGGGCGAAGCTTGTCCACAGACGATCGAACTCGTCCAGGAAGTCTTTGACCAGCCGCGGGTCGTCGGTTACCACAAGATTCTCTTGATTGCGCGAAGCCGCGCTGTAGGTCCAGTTGTAACTACCGGTCACCAGGGTGCGCCGATCGAACAAGGCGAATTTATGGTGCATGTGATCCGGGCTGTCATCCATGCGAACCGGCACACCTTCCTGCGCCAGCTCGATGATGTCAGAGCCTTCGGCTTCCATCTTCTCGTCATCGGTGATGATACGCACCGCGACGCCGCGATCATGAGCTCGGAGGATGGCGCGGGACACCGTGTTGTCGGTGATCGTGAAGACACAGATGCAGACGCTGCGGCTGGCCTCATCGAGCAACTGGCACAGGCGGCCGGCACAATCGTGCTGGGGCGAGAAGCAGACCTGGCTCTGGCCGAGGCTTCGAGTATCGAAGAGAAGCTTGGCGCTGTCTTCGAGCCACTGCAGCATCCCGCGATCGGCCGAGCGGGTCAATGCATCGCGGGCCAGGCCGAACACCTGACCGAGGAGCCGAAGCCTCTGGTCGGCCGACGGATCGAGCTCGTCGAGCACAGCACGCAGGGCCTGGCGCTCGGAGCGCGACAGGCGCCCGTCTTCGAAGGACTGGGTGAAATACTTCAGCAGATCACCGACCTCGGCCTGCGGTCGGTCAACCATCACCTTGCTCCAAAGCCTCCGGCGCGAACAACGACAGGATCGGCAGCTCCAGGTGGCGGCGCACGATCTGCTCTCGCAGCTGTTCTGTTGAGCGCTCGAGCTCGGCGGCCGGCAAGCGTTGGGCCAAAGCCTCTCGCGCCAGCTCCAGCTCACGCTCGACCTCGGTGTTCTGCTGCTGCGTGAGGTGACGTCCTGCATCGCCGACAACTTCGCGATCGATCGTCGCCAGGGCCGCCTCGACCCCTTCGGCATCACCCTCGAGGGATTCGATACGCCGGGCGATCGCGACTCGGCCGACGAGGGCGGCCGGCAAGGCTGCGGCAAGACGCGCAAGCCGAGCCTCGAGGTCGAGAGTCTCTGCTGGATCAGGGGCCCCGGAGGCTGCGAGCTCCTGTTGACGGCGCCAGGCAGACTCCACCGCACGCTTGCAGTATCTGAGACTCCAAACCTTTTGCTTCTTGGCCTGATCTTCCTTGGCTTGGCGTCGAGCGAACGCTGCACGCACGGTGCGCTCCACCAGATCCAAGGGAATCCCTTGGCGGAACCAAGTTTCCGCCAACCGCCAATCGGCGCTGGTCAACTGCAACGGCGAGCCACGGAGGTCCAGGAAGACCTCTTCGATCGCCATGAAGTAAGGGTGAGGCCCATCAGGCTCCTCCTCCGAGCGTCCGCCGGTCATACTAACGGTCCTGAGGCGGCTCGCCGTGAGCCCTTCGGTCTTGGTTCGCCTTCAACCATCGGACCGGATCTCCCCGGCGGCGAGGAGGCGCTCTTCGCCGTCGACGCGCAATCGAAGGAAGCCGTTGGAATCGAATCCCTGGAACTGCCCTTCGATCTCGACCCCGCCGGCCCGGCAACGCAGAGTGTCGCCTTCGCGGTGGAGCGAGAGGGCACGATATTGGTCGACGATCTCATCCACCGAGGCGCCTGATTCGAGGGCCGCGTCGACCGCCGCAACCAAGCGGCCCGCCAGTTCGGGCATCGCGACTGCACCCGGCGCCTCGATCTCCATGGCGGTGGCTACCGATTCGGGCATGGCACCGTGATTGACCCCGAAGCTGATCACCGCGATCCCTTCGTCCTGTCCGCGGCTGGTAGTGTCGATCAAGATACCAGCCAGTTTCCGCCCTTCGACCACTAGGTCGTTGGGCCATTTGACCTGACAGCGACCTCCGAGATAACGGTTGACGGCCTTGCACAGTGCGGTCGCCACCACGAGAGGCAGAGCCTGGGTGGCTGGGGACGACTCGGCGGGGGTCAGGGGGCGGATCAAGGAGGCATAAACGCCGAGGCCTGGCGGGCTCGACCAGGCACGGCCATCCCGCCCGACGCCGCCAGTCTGGCGCCAGGCGAGTACGTCGGCGGACGGTGACCAGGTGTTTTCGGCCGAATACTCCTGTACGATCCGGCGAGCAAGGAGATGGGTCGAGACCGGTTCCTCGACCAGAATCAATCCAGCGCCTTGGCCAGGCCAACCGTCTCCCACCGCTCGCGCGTATGCCCTAAAACTCATCGTGACGACGCCTCGAACCGGCGACGTGGCTGGCCTATTCGACCTGGCTCTCGAGCTCCCGGATGCGCTCCTTGATGATCACTTCGGCGAGGTCGGGCACGACTTCCCAGGCGACATCACGCAGGGCCTTCTCGCCCATCAGTTCCGCAACCCGCTTGGCGATGCGGTCGACGTCTTCGTCGCTGAGACTAGCGGATCCGTTGGTACCAGGAGCCCCTGCCGACGCCGGCTCGGCGACCGAGGGAACCGGCTCGGCGGCCGAGGGAACCGGCTCGGCGACCGGCTCGGGCGCTGCAACTTCGACTTCGGGCGCCGCAGCTTCGACGTCGGGTGCCGAAACGTCCGACTCCGCAGTCGCGAGCTCGGATGCGGGCGTCGAAAAATCAGCCACGGGGGCATCCTCAGTCGATCCAGCGGGCTCGAGATCAGGGCTATCAAGCTCCGGAGCATCGAGGGATGGGGCTTCCAGGGTCGGCGCGGTGGCGCCGGTCTCAGGCACTCCATCCACGGCGAATAGATCTTCCGCCTCGCTTTCGGCTTCCGTCGCCGCGGTGACACTCGGTACCGCGAGATCCCCGGGCGCGGTTTCGAACAAACTGGGCTCCGGCGCCGCCGGCGCTACCTCGATCGCGGGCTCGTCCATCGCCGAGACGCCGGTATCAGTCGCCGGCTCCGGTGCTTCGAAGACATCGGCCGGCGCAAACGCAGGCGATGCGGTCGTCGGCTCCTCATCCATGACCCGCGCTGCCGTCGGCCGCGTATCTGCCGTCGGATCCACCGGCGTTCTCACCTCGAGAGTAGGTGGCTCCAGATCGCTCCCCGCAGCCGGCTCGTCGACACCGAAGATTGCGTCGGCTTCGTCTTGTTTGGCGGGCGAAGGGCTCTCCACCGCAGCCGGCTCACCGCCCCCGGCCGCCGCTCCGGCAGCCTGGTAACGCGCCGTCAGAGTCTCGACTTGACTCAACAAGTCCTGGGAATCGAACGGCTTTTTCAAATGCCCGTCCGCTCCGACTTCGGTCGCTCTTGCCTCGTCGAACTGCTCGAATGTACCGACGAGCAGCAGCACTGGTATGCCCGGATGCCGCTCCTTCGCTTGCCGACAGACCTCGTAGCCATCGATCTTGGGCATGTGCACATCGGCGATCACCAGATCGGGCCCGACTTCCGGTAGACGTTCGAGAGCGACTTCACCATCGCCCGTCGCCACGACCTCGTAGTCTTCGTCCATGAATGTGAGCTCGACGACTTTCTGAATCGTCACACTGTCGTCGGCAAGTAAAATCGTCTTGGCCATCGGCCCTCCAACATGGTCGCTGCGGTCGTCTGTCCTACGTCGGTCGCTGCGGTCGTCTGTCCTACGTCGGCCGCTGCGGCCTTCTGTCGCTACTCTGTCTGCACCTACGATCACCGGCGCGTGCGGTCGTCAGCGCTCGCGGATCCACGGCTGCGCGGCTTGCCAGCTTGACGAAAACATTAAGCTAGCACCACCTACCGGCCGAGTCAACCGAGGACTCGCGACAAAACTCTTTGTTTGTCGGGGTTTAACCAATCAAAGATTACGCCGGTACTCACCGCCAACTGCATAGAGGGCCGCGGTGATCTGACCCAGGGAGCACGTCTCGACGGCGGTCATCAGCTCAGCGAACAAATTGGCCCCTTCCAAGGCCGCCTGACGGAGACTTTCGAGCGCCGCTGGCGTACGGTCGGCATGCTCGGCATGGAAGTCCGCCAGGCGTTCGATCGAGCGCTTTTTCTCCTCCGTCGTCGCCCGGGTCAAAGCGACATCGCGCGGCGTCTGCTGCGCTTCGGCTTGCCGCGGCAGAAAAGTGTTGACGCCGATCACCGGTAGCTCGCCGGAGTGCTTCAGGCGCTCGTATTTGAGCGAGTCGCTCTGGATCTCGCCACGCTGATATTGCAGCTCCATCGCACCCAGCACACCGCCCCGCTCGCTGATGCGGTCGAACTCGACCAACACCGCTTCCTCGACCAGGCCGGTGAGCTCTTCGATGACGAAGGAGCCCTGGGTCGAGTTCTCGCAGAAAGTGAGGCCAAACTCTTTGTTGATGATCAGCTGGATCGCCATGGCGCGGCGGACCGATTCTTCCGTCGGGGTCGTGATCGCCTCGTCGTAAGCGTTGGTGTGGAGGCTCTGCGCGTTGTCATAGGTCGCCAGCAAGGCCTGTAGGGTGGTGCGAATGTCGTTGAACTGGATCTCCATCGCGTGCAGGCTACGGCCACTGGTCTGGATGTGGTATTTCAGCATCTGCGAGCGCGCCTTGGCACCGTAGCGCTCGCGCAGCGCCACGGACCAGATGCGGCGCGCCACGCGGCCGATCACGCTGTATTCGGAGTCCATGCCGTTAGAAAAAAAGAAGCTCAGGTTGGGCGCGAAGTCGTCGATCGCCATGCCCCGGGAGAGGTAGTACTCCACGTAGGTGAGGCCATTGGCCAGGGTAAAGGCCAGCTGGTGGATCGGATTGGCTCCCGCTTCGGCGATGTGGTAGCCGGAGATCGACACACTGTAGAAGTTGCGCACCCCCTGGTCGATGAAGTACTGCTGGACGTCGCCCATCATGCGGAGGGAGAACTCGGTCGAGAAAATGCAGGTGTTCTGGCCCTGATCCTCCTTCAGGATATCGGCCTGGACGGTGCCGCGAACCTGCTTTAGCGCTGTGTCGTGCAACTCGCTGTACTCGTCGTCGGTGAGCAGCGCCCGGACGTCGTCCCAGGTGGATCCGCGCAAGCGATCGGGCTGTAACGCCTGCTTTTCGCTGATCGCCAACCGTCCTTCGCGGCGCAGGAATCGACGACATTGCTGACGTACCGCAGCGTTGAAGAAGAACGCCAGGATGGTCGGCGCCGGGCCGTTGATGGTCATCGAAACCGAGGTCATGGGGTCGCACAGGTCGAAGCCGGCGTAGAGCTGCTCGGCCTCCTCGACGGTGAAGATGGCCACACCGCTCTCGCCAATCTTGCCGTAGATATCCGGCCGCCAACCCGGGTCTTCACCGTAGAGGGTCAACGAGTCGAAGGCGGTCGACAGTCGCTTGGCTGGCTGCGCGTCGGCCAGGTAGTGGAAGCGTTCGTTGGTCCGCTCGGAGGTGCCTTCGCCGGCGAACATGCGGGTCGGATCCTCGGCCTGGCGCTTGAATGGGAAGACGCCGGCAGTATACGGAAACTCGCCCGGGGCGCCCTCGGTGAGACGCCAGAATAGGCGGTCACCTGCGGCACGAAAGCGGGGGCGAGCGACTTTCGGGATGCGCGTCTCGGACAGGGTCTCACGATAATTGTCGACCGAGATCTCGCGCCCGCGGACGGTGTAGACGAACTGATCCGCTCGGTAGGCCTCGTCCCACGCCTGCCAGCTCCCGATCAGGGCTCGGTTGGATGGCTCGAGCTGCTCGAGCAACCGGTCGTGCTCGGCCACCAGAGCTTGGGCGGCGTCGGGTTCCTCGACCGGCGGTATCTTCTCCCAGCCCTCGGGTACGGCGACACCGAGTCGGCGGAGCACGATGCGCAACGCCTCGACCTCGCGTGCCACCTCCGCTTGCTGCCGGGCGCGCGCACGATACTCGCGGCACGCGGTGGCGACGTCGGCGAGGTAGCGCTCGCGGCCCGGCGGGATGATGGTGCGAGCGGTGGTGGTGGCGCGCCGCGCATCGGCCGGAAAGCGGCTCTCCCACCCGAGGCCGAAGCGCTCGTCGAGCGTGCCGATCAGGTGTCCATAGAGGGCGTTGACCCCTTCATCGTTGAACTGGGCGGCACTGGTGCCGAAGATCGGCAACAGCTCGGGCTCGGTTTCGAACAGCTCGTGGTTGCGCTGGTACTGCTTGCGCACATCGCGCAGCGCATCTTCCGAGCCACGGCGGGTGAACTTGTTGATCGCCACCAGATCGGCGTAGTCCAGCATGTCAATCTTCTCCAGCTGGCTCGGTGCGCCGTATTCCGCCGTCATCACGTACAGTGCCAAATCGCAGATCTCGGTAATCGCGCTGTCACCCTGGCCAATGCCGGCGGTCTCGATGAGAATCAGATCGAAATCGCGCTTGACGACTTCCAAAATGTCATTGATCGACTCCGACAGCTCCCCTTTGGCGCCGCGGGTGGCCACCGAACGCATGAAGACGCGCGGATTCTTCAGGCTGTTGAAACGGATCCGATCGCCGAGCAGGGCGCCGCCGGTGCGCCGACGGGTCGGATCGGCACACAGCACCGCGACCTTCTTGTCGTCGAAGTCGAGCAGGAAGCGACGCACCAGCTCGTCGGTGAGGCTCGACTTGCCGGCGCCGCCGGTGCCCGTGATGCCGACTACGACCCCGGACGTCTCACTCGCTGCCGTCTCAGTCGCCGGCCGACCGTTGTTATCGATACCGGCCTCGACCTGGGTGATCCGGCGCGCTAGGGGCTGATGGTAACCGTTGACCGAGACTTCGAGCCCGCTGACCTGGAAATCGCAGCCACGGACGACCTCGTTGATCATCCCCTGGAGCCCCAAGTTGCGGCCGTCCTCGGGCGAGAAGATGCGATCGATCTTGGCCTCGTGCAGCTCTTCGATCTCCCGCGGAACGATGGTGCCACCGCCGCCGCCATAGATCTTCACGTGCTGCAGACCCTTCTCGTCGAGCCGCTCGCGCAGGTACTGGAAGAACTCCATGTGGCCGCCCTGGTAGCTGGTGATCGCCACCCCCTGGGCGTCCTCCTGCAAAGCCGCGTCGACGATCTCGTCGACCGAACGATTGTGCCCGAGATGGATCACCTCGGCTCCCGAGGCCTGCAGAATTCGGCGCATGATGTTGATCGACGCATCGTGACCGTCGAACAACGAGGTCGCGGTCACGATGCGGACAGGGTGCTTGGGACGATAGGCGTCGGTGTTGGACATGGCGGGCCTCGATTGAAATCGATCCGGGCTCGGTCCCGGGTGGCGGGACGGGAGGTACGGCACGACAAACGCTACGCTAGCGATTCTATCTCGATCCTCTACAGTGCGCCCAAGCCATCGGTCGGCTGAGATAGAGTCCGCCTTGCCCAATGGACACCCTCGACACGCCTCAGGCCGTCGTCAAGACGCTGCTGGTCAGTGACCTGGTGGACAGCACCCGACTGGTGGAAGAGCTCGGAGATCGCACCGCCGCCGATCTGTGGAAGCGGCACGATCGCCTGGCTCGCGATTTGCTGCCTGCTTTCGATGGCCTGGAGATCGACAAGACCGACGGCTTCTTGCTGCTCTTCGAGCGACCGCTGAACGCGGTGCTCTACGCCCTGGCCTATCACCAGGCGCTGCAACGCTTGTCGACCGAAGCGGGGCGGGACATCACCGCTCGAGCGGGAATCCACCTGGGCGAAGTGGTGCTGCGCGAGAATCGACCGGAGGATGTCGCCCGCGGTGCCAAACCGATCGAGGTCGAAGGGCTGGCCAAGCCGATGGCGACCCGCCTGATGTCGCTCGCCGGCGGCTGCCAAACTCTGCTGACCCGAGGCGCCTTCGACCTCGCTCGCCGCGGCGTAGTCGACCTCGAGATCGGCGAAGAGCTCCACTGGCTAGCCCACGGGCGTTACCAACTGCAAGGCGTCGATGAGCCGATCGACGTCTTCGAGGTCGGTCAGCAAGACCTGGCGCGGCTCGCGGCGCCAACAGACTCCGCCAAGGCCCAGCGCGTGGTCGATCAACGCACCGTCCTCGGCTGGCGGCCAGCGCCCGGTCAGAGCGTCCCGCATCGTGATCATTGGGAGCTCGAGCACAAGCTCGGCGAAGGCGGCTTCGGCGAGACTTGGCTCGCCGCCCACCGCAAGACGCACGATCGGCGGGTGTTCAAGTTCTGCTACGACGCCGCCAAGCGCCGCGCCCTGCAGCGCGAAATCACCATCTTCCGGCTACTCAAGGAAAAACTCGGGGAGCGCGACGATATCGGCCGCATCCTCGACTGGAACTTCGACGAAGCGCCCTACTTCATCGAACGCGAGTACTCCGCCGGGGGCAGCCTGGTGGAGTGGGCCGAATCCCAGGGCGGCTTGCATCAGGTGCCGCTCGAGATCCGCCTCGAGATCGTCGCCCAAGTGGCAACCGCCCTGGCGGCCGCACACTCCGTCGGCGTGCTACACAAGGACGTCAAGCCGGCCAACGTGCTGATCAATTCGAGTCCGGCCGGCGCCGCCATACGCCACTTGCGGGTTCAGCTCAGCGACTTCGGGATCAGTCAGATCACCGAGCGCCAGCGGATCGCTGAAGCAGGCATCACGGTCGCCGGCCTGACCGAGGCGACCGAGGAAAAGTCAGGCTCGTCCTATACCGGCACGCGACTCTACATGGCGCCGGAGATCGTCGAGGGCAAGCCCGCGTCGCTGCAAGCCGATGTCTACGCCCTGGGGGTGATGCTGTACCAGATGGTGGTCGGCAACCTGAGTCGCGCCCTGGCGCCGGGCTGGCGCCGCGACGTGGTGGACGAGCTGCTGTGTGAGGACATCGCGGTGGCGGTCGATGGCTCGCCCTTCGAGCGCCTAGGCAACGCTCTACGCATCGCCGAGCGTCTGCGCTCCCTCGAAGCACGCCGCACCGAGCGGCTGCGAGAGCAGCGGGAAAAGGAAGAGGCCGAGCGCTTGGTGCAGAATGCTGCAAAGTCGCGGCGCCGGCGCCGTCTGATGGTAGTGACCATCGCCTTCCTGCTGCTCTTCGCCGCCGCTATGGGCGTCATGATCTTCCGGGTGAGCCGCGAGGCCGAGCGTGCCAACCAGCAGGCCGAGCGCGCCAATGTGGAGGCCGAGCGCGCCGGGCGCGAAGAGATGGCGGCCACCAAGGTGCTCGATTTCATGGTCGAGCTCTTCGAGCAGGCCGACCCTGGAGGGATCTCCGATCCCAGCCAGGCGCGCGGCACCCAGATCACTGCCCGCGAGCTGCTGGATTCCGGCGTCGCGAGGCTCGCGACCGACTTCGCCGAACAGCCGGAGGTCCAGGCCCGGTTGATGGTGACGATCGGCAAGGTCTACGCCTCACTCAGTCTCTTCGACGTCGCTCGTCCGCTGTTCGAGAAAGCGCTCGCATTGCGTCGCCAGGCGTTGGGCAACGAACATGTCGACGTGGCTGAGAGCCTCGACGAGCTGGCCAACCTGCTGCGCGAGACCGGCGACTACGCGGCCGCCGAGCCGCTCTTCCGCGAAGCCTTGCAACTGCGACGCGAGCTGCTCGGCGACGAGCACGCCGACGTCGCCAAGAGTCTCGATGGCCTGGCGCTGCTGCTGCGAGCCAAGGGCGACATGGAAGCCTACGGTACCCTCGTCCGGCTCGCCTTGGCGATGCGCAAGAACTTGTTCGGCGACGAGCACCCTGCAGTTGCCGAAAGCCTCAAGCACTTGGCAATCTTCTACCGCAGCCGGCGCGATTACGAGCAAGCCGAGCCACTCTTTCGGCAGAGTCTGGCGATCAACCGCAAGCTGCTCGGTGAAGAGCATCCCGAGATCGCCACCAGTCTCGACAACTTGGCCGGCGTGTTGATGGAACAGGGCGAGTCAGAGGCCGCCGAGCCGCTCTTTCTGCAAGCGCTCGAGATGAAACGGCGTTTGCTCGGCGAAGAGCACCCCACCCTCGCCACGAGTCTCAACAACCTGGCGCTGCTACTCAAAAACCGCGGCGACTATGCCGCCGCCGTCCCCTTTTACCGCCAGTCCATCGAGGTCTACGAGAAGGTGCTCGGCGACGAGCACCCTTATGTCGCCAGCGCCCTACACAACATGGCCGTCGCGCTCGAGCTGATCGGTGAGGACGCACAAGCCGAGCAAGCGCTGCGTCGAGCGCTGGCGATCCGCCGCAAAGCCCTCGGCAACGGCCACCTACGGGTCGCCTCGACCCTCAAGGCCCTGGCGACCGTCCGGGCGAACCGCGGCGCCTTCGCCGAGGCCGAGCAGCTCGTTCGGGAGTCTCTCAGTATTTACCGGCAAAACTTGACCGCCAAGGATTGGCGGATCGCCAGCACCGAAAGCGTCCTTGCCGCTAGCCTCACCGGCCGTGGCCGTTACGAGTCGGCGGAGTCTCTTCTCCTCGCCAGCTACCCGATCGTCAGCGAATCTCGGGGCCCGGAGTCGCTGCATGCCCGCGACATTCTGGAGCGCCTTGTCAACCTCTATGAAGCCTGGGGGCGAGCAGAGATGGCCGCCGAGTACCGCCGAAAATGGGTCGCGGCGGGAGGATAAAGTCGGTAGACAGCCCTCCTTACTCGGTTCGCAGAGACACCATGGGATCGACGTTCGACGCCCGCCGTGCCGGCAGGTAGCACGCCGCCAAGCCGACGAGTACCATCAGGGCAGAGACCCCCAGGTAGGTACCGACGTCGAAGGCTTCGACGTCAAACAACAGCGAGCCCAGGGCGCGCGTCGCCACCAGAGCAATACCGGCGCCGATCGCGATACCCAGCGCCAGCACCCGGGCGCCCTGCCCGACGATCATCAGCCGAACCTGTCTGGCTGCCGCCCCCAAGGCCATGCGCAGGCCGATCTCACGGGTGCGCTCGGCTACGGCGTAGGACAACACGCCGTAGAGACCGACGACGCCGAGCAGGAGGGCCAGGACCGAGGCAATACCGAGGGTCAGGGTGGTGAACGAGAGCTGCATCATGGACTCGGCCGCCAGCCCTTCCATGGTGTACATGCGGTACATCGGAGCGGTCGGCGCGACCTCGCGCACCAGGGCACGTATCTCGCCCGCGATCTCGCCCGTACGCGGCGTCTTGACGACGTAGGCCGGTGACGAAATCCTCCGGCTGTTCTCCGGATCCTGGCCGACGAGAGGAAAGTAAACCATCGGCTCCGGCGCCTGACGGAACTCGTACTGCATGACGTCGTCGACCACGCCGACCACGGTCTCCCAGACCTCCTGCCCCTGGATTTGAAGG
>JBCCGX010000063.1:0-17742 GCA_039029035.1 Acidobacteriota bacterium
CTCGAGCTCGAAGAGAGGCCCGCGATCTGGGCCCTCGCCGGGCAGCCAGGCAAGGCCCTGGCCGAGGCGGCGGAGACGCGTTGGGCCTCACTTTGGCAAGCGTTGATCGCGGGGCAGCACCCGAGCCCCCGGGTCTGGGAGAGCTTGAGTGCCTTGGAGCCGTACCGCGCGGCGCGACTGATCTTCGACTGTGAGCTCGTCTCGCCGGGCGTGGTGCCACCAGGCCACGTGCGAAGGGCGACAGCAACGTTGCGCAAGTGTGGGGCCACGCCGTTGGCGGAGCAGTTGGAGAGCTGTTCGTTGAGCTCCTGGCGGGCTCTCCGCAGCTATTTGGCGAGAGCTGCACCCGAGCTGTCGGCGGTGAAGGATCTCTTCGCTCAAGCCGGCTACAGCGACGCACATCTGATCTACCAGCGGCATGGTAAGGAGAAGGTGTTACTCGCTGGCGTCGGGGGAGAGCAGGAGCTTTCGGCCGTGGCCGCGGATGGCAAGATCATCTTGCGGACGCCCTTTATCGACAGCGTCCTAGAAGCCTTTTTCGGCTTGATTTGCCGGGATCTGGCGCCGCTTCTCGCCGGCAGTGCGTCGACTCGACGGGCGACTAGATCCGAAGGCATCGTTGGCGAGAGCCCGGTGTTGCGGCAAGCGTTGAAACGGCTCGATCGTTTGGCCGGTGATGATCTGTCTATTTTGATACTGGGTGAGAGCGGGACAGGAAAAGAGCTCATGGCACAGCGTGCCCATCGGCTGAGCCGGCGGGCCGAGGGACCTTTTGTTCCAGTCAACTGCGCCGAGCTTTCCGAAAGCCTGACCCAGTCCGATCTTTTCGGCCATGTCAAGGGGGCGTTTACCGGTGCCGATCGTAACCGGCCCGGGATTTTCGAAACCGCTAGCTCCGGTACGGTTTTCTTGGACGAAATCGGCGATCTGCCAGCAAGCGCCCAAGGCAAGCTCTTACGAGTCTTGCAGGAAGGCGAGATCCGGCGAGTCGGCGAAAGCCTGGCGCGCAAGATCAATGTGCGAATCCTTGCTGCAACACATCGTGACCTGGCAGAAATGGTGCAACAGGGTACCTTCAGGCAGGATCTTTATTTCCGTCTTAAGGTGGCAACAGTTACCCTGGCACCGCTACGTGACCGAGGGCATGACGTGCTGCTGTTAGCTGATCACTTTCTAGCGCGTCATCATCGGGTCTGTCGGTTGACAGAAGGAGCGCGAAAAAAACTTGCTGGCTACGCGTGGCCTGGCAACGTCCGCGAGTTGCAGAATGTGCTGCGGGTCGCTGCCGCTCTGGCGCCGGACAACTCGATTCACAGTCAGCACCTCGATCTGCCGCAGGTCGAGAGCAGCCGCGGCAACTATCACCAGATCGTGGATCGTCAGCGTCGAAGGTTGATCTCCGAAGCGATGTCAGCAAGTGGTGGCAACCGGGCCGCCGCCGCCCGTCGTCTCGGCTTGACCCGCCAGGCATTGTCCTATCTAGTCAAGCAGTTGGAGCTTGACTGAGTCGTTTCGAAGCCTCTGCAAGCCGCTTCTAGACTTGGACAGTGGAGGCTAGTTGAGTCAAGTTGCCTCTCGCCTGAGCGCCGATGAGGTAGGCAGTCTCATGCGAAGCAACGCTAGATTCTTTGCCTGATCAAAATCGGTCCGGTGCCCTTGGTAGATACTGTTAACAGTCGCGTCAAAAACAGTATCGAGTCGAGGTCAATACGGTGCTGGACCGAGTCGAAAAAGTACTTGAGCCGAGAAGAGAACAGTACCGAGTCGAGACGAATACAGTATAGATCGGACGCTGTTTGTCAGTGGAAGTTGGCATTTTGGCTGCTCGGCCTTGACTTTCCCGATTCGCGACTTAATAATGCCAAAGGGCTATACATTCAAACATCTCCGGACACTCATTCCAACAACGGCCATGGGCATGGCCAAGGAGGCTCTACGACATGGCTCAAGCAGCCGCTAAGCTCTTGACGCTGACAGAAGTGGCGAAGAGGACCAACATCTCGATGCCGACTCTGCAGCGCTATAAGAAGCTCTATCAAGATCGAATCCCTTCGGAGGGCGCGGGCCGGAAGCAGCGTTATCCGCAGGAAGCTCTGGATATCTTCTTGGAGCTGAAGAAGGAAAACATCGGTAGGCGTGGCCGGCCGCGTAAGAATGCTGCGCCTGCCAAGGCGGCGCCAGCAAGAAAAGCCAAGAAAACCGCTAAGAAACCGAAGGCAGCCAAGCGTGGCAGAAAACCTGCCGCTAGGACCAAAAAGGCCGCTGCCAGCTCTACGGATGAGCTTTTGACTTTGACGCAGGTCAGCAAACTGACAGGGGTGTCTTACCCGACCCTCTTGCGTTACGTCAAGACGAATCTGAACGATATCCCGCACAAGGGGGAAGGTAGAGCGCGCCGTTTCAAGCCGGAAGCGGTTTCGGTCTTCAAGAGCCTTCGTCAGCGCAGCAAACGAGGGCGCAAGAGCAAGGCCGCCCTGGCTGCTGCCGGAGCCAAGCCGGCCGCCAAAGCAGCAACGTCGCGCAAGACGGCGTCGAAGCGACGTGGACGGCCGCCCAAGGTTGTGGATACGGCTGATTTGCTCGCACGGATCAAGGATCTCGAGAAATCGCACAAGCAGCTCGAGCGATTGATCGCCAAGCAGCAGAAGCAGATCGACAAGCCCTATCGAGTCGTTTTGAAACGGTAGCCGACTTAGCCTTGTCGAGGCTCCCAAAAGGCCCCGCTGAGCAGCGGGGCCTTTTCATTGGCACTTTCGACCACAGCCTGCTAGCGACTGACTTCGCCACGGCCTGTTAGCATCCCGTGGTGAAATGATCCCAGCCGAGAGTCTCTAGTGGCTTCTTGGACCCACACTCTGAAACCACAACACCATCACCCCCAGTTATGGTGCCGATTCTCGAACATCGGAGCTCTTTCGGCGGCTCGATGGTGGTAGGTAGAGTAAAGAGCAAGACATAGTCTTCGCCGCCACCGAGAGCAATCGACTTCCAGTCGCCTCCCAGGACAGCAATTAGTGATTCAAGGCCCGCCGGCAGGGGAAGTCGATCGATCTCGATTTCGGCACCAACACCGCTTTCTGTGCACAATCGACTGAGGTCTCGAGCCAGGCCGTCTGAGACATCGATTGCTGCTGCACGCTCCTGTCGAGCAAGCCAGGAGCCCAGTTCGATCTGAGCCGTGGGCAAGAGATGTCGGTGCACCGCGTTCTCGGCAACCTCGAGAAGGTCCGGCGCCACGTGGAGCCTCTCGGGAATTGAAACTGTCTCTGCTTCCCAAGTAGCACCGGCCCGCAGAAGAAGCAGGCCCGTCGCCGCCTCGCCGATCGAACCGCCCAACCACAAACCGTCACCGGCTTGCGCCACATCGCGACCCAGCCAACGATGGGTGTTGGGCTTCTTGCCGAGCAATGTCAAGACACAGATGGTTTTCTCTTGACTCGATAGGTCGCCTCCGGCAAGTTCTAGATCGTGCAGTTCACAAGCGACGATGAGCGCTTCGAAAAACCGTTGATGATCGAAGTCTGCCGGGGCCGAAAGCGCCAAGAAGGCATAAGCCGGACGTGCCCCCATGGCTGCGAGATCCGAAAGGTTGACAGCTAACAGCCGGCGTGCGAGGAGTGTCGGATCCAAACCGGGTAGGAAATGAACCCCTTCGATCTGAGTGTCCATGGTTACAGCCCAAGGCCTACCATACGGCAAGACGGCGGCGTCGTTTCCGATCAAGCGCCCGCCACGGTTTGCAGTTCGGCGCCGAAGCCAAGCGATCAGCTCGTCTTCGCTATCGATCCGTTGCTTCGGTGCCATGTAGCCGCTGGCTCACTGCGACGCGGAGACCTTTTGTTTCTTCTTGCTGCGACGAGTACGAGCTCGTTGTCGCTTCCAGCCGACGAGGGCTCTCTGCAAGACGTCGTTCATGTCACGGGCAAAAAAGAAAACGAGCTCCTTGCGCAGCCGTGTGGGTAACTCGACCAGATCAATCCGGTTGCGCTCGGGAAGGATCAAGGTCTCGATGCCTGCTGCCTGTGCGGCGAGGGCTTTTTCTTTCAGCCCACCGATGGCTAGAACCTCGCCGCGAAGAGTGATCTCGCCGGTCATCGCGACTCTGCGATCGACCTCGAGACGAGTCATCATCGAGATGATCGCTGTGGCGATAGTGATCCCGGCAGAAGGACCATCTTTAGGTATTGAGCCGGCTGGGGCATGGACGTGAATGTCGTGCGCCGAAAAGAAGTCGTGATCGAACGAAGCATCTTGAGCAAACGAACGAGCGTAGGACAGCGCGGCCTGGCCCGACTCTTTCATGACATCGCCGAGTTGTCCGGTCAAGAGAAGCTTGCCCCGCCCGGGAACTGCGACCACTTCGATCACCAATAGGTCGCCGCCGGTGGCGGTCCATGCCAGCCCCGTGGCGACGCCGACGCGGTGACGATCGAGCAGCGATTCTTTGAAGTGCTTTTCAGAGCCGAGAAATTTTGCCACGCGCTTGGGGCGGACGATGACTTCGGTTTTCTTACCGCGCGCGACTTTTACCGCCACCTTGCGGCAGATGGCGCCGATCTCACGCTCCAGATTACGCAGGCCTACTTCCCGTGTGTAGCCCTTGATGATCTTTCGCAGGCCGTGCTTGGTGAAGGACAGAAGTTCTGGCGATAGACCGTTCTCTTGCAGTTGTTTGGGGATCAGATGGCGCCGGGCGATGATCAGTTTGTCATCTTCGGTATAACCCGAAAGTCGAATGACTTCCATTCGGTCGAGAAAGGCCGGTTGGATCGGCTCGAGGAGATTCGCCGTGGTGATAAATAGAACCCGTGAAAGATCATAGGGTACGCCCAGGTAGTGATCTCGGAAGGCAAAATTCTGCTCCGGATCCAGGACCTCGAGAAGTGCCGAAGAAGGGTCACCCCGATAGTCCGTTCCCAGCTTGTCGATCTCATCGAGCATGAAGACCGGGTTGCTGGTGCGAGATTGGTGAATGCCCTGGATGATGCGTCCCGGCATTGCGCCAACATAGGTCCGGCGATGACCACGAATCTCCGCTTCGTCGCGTACTCCGCCAAGGGAGAGCCGAACGAATCGGCGGTCGAGAGCCCGCGCGATCGATCGACCCAAGGATGTTTTGCCGACACCCGGCGGGCCGACGAAACAAAGAATCGGTCCCTTGGCATCCTCTCGCAGATGGCGCACAGCAAGCAACTCGATGATTCGTTCCTTGACCTTGTCGAGGTTGTAGTGATCTTCGTCGAGCACCTTGCGTGCGTGGTCGAGATCCAGGTTGTCGGAGCTGGTTTGATTCCACGGCAGGCCGGTCAGCCAATCCAAATAGGTTCGGATGACGGTATTCTCTGCACTGTCCGGATGGGCGCGCTCGAGGCGTCGGATCTGTTTCTCCAACTCTTCGGCGGCTTCTTCCGGTAGCTCCTTGTCCTTCGCCTGTTGGCGGTAACCGACGATGTCCTCAGCGAGCTCGTCGTGCTCTCCGAGCTCTTCCTGAATGGTCTTGAGCTGTTGCCTGAGGAAGAACTCGCGTTGGCTGCGGTCAATCTCCTCTCGCGCTTGCGAAGAAATCTCGTGCTGCATGGTTAGCACTTCGATCTCGCGGTGCAGATGCTCGCTGACCATGCCTAGGCGGTGCATCGGATCGGACGATTCGAGAATCTTCTGCGCGTCTTCGATGCCGAGGTCCAGATTGCTCGCTGCAAGGTCTGCCAGACGGCCTGGTTCGTCGACATTGGCGGCGACGACCATAACCTCGGGCGAGATGTTCTTGCCCAGGTGGATGGCACGTTCCAGGTGGTCGCGAACGCTGCGGATCAGCGCTTCGTCCTGCAAGCCGAGTTGCTCCGGCTCTTCATCGGACAGCGGCTCGATGCGTCCCTTGAGAAAGGGCTCAGCTTGAGAGAAGTTCTCCAGCCTAGCCCTGGCTAGTCCCTGCACCAAAATGCGAACGCGGCCGTCGGGCAGCTTCAACATGCGCATGATCATGCCGACGGTACCGACCGAATAGAGTTGGTCGGGCGCTGGATCGTCGATCGAAGCGTCCTTTTGGGTCACCAGCAGGACTAGGCGATCTTCACCCAAGGCTCGATCGACAGCCACGGCGCTCTTGTCGGGACCCAGCGACAGCGGAACGATGATGTAGGGAAAGACGACCGCTTCCTTGAGCGGCAGAACCGGAATGACATCGGGTAGCTTTAACGCCTCGCTGCCAGCGAGCGATAGTTCTTGCAGCATGTTTTCTCGTGGCGGCGGGGCGAAGAGGTATTCGCCAGCCCGCAGATCATTCCGAAGTCGAGGGCTGATTGAGGAGGCTTTGGACCTCTTCGACAAAGGCGCCAATGTCCTCGAATCGACGGTAAACCGATGCGAAACGAACATAGGCTACCGGATCGAGCTCGCGCAGCTCTTGCATGACGATCGAACCGATTTCCTGAGTCGAGATCTCGCGGTCTTCCTTGAGATGCAGGCGCTGTTCGATCAGTTCGGCAATGTCTTCTTGTCGACGCGCTGGAATGCGTCTCTTCTCGCAAGCCTTCATCAAGCCGCCTAGCAGCTTGGAGCGACTGAACTCTTCGCGTCGGCCGTCAGATTTGACGACCAGATAGGGGATGTTCTCGATCTGCTCGTAGGAAGTGAACCGGCGACCGCAGTCCAAGCATTCCCGCCGCCTGCGGATGGTCGCGCCGTCACGACTCTCGCGTGAGTCGACCACACGATCATTATTCTTAGAGCAGAAAGGACAATTCATTGGAGCGCAAACCTCGGTCTGGCTCAGGCCGTAGCATCGAGTGCGATGTTCAACCGCAAGAGAAATTCTTCGATCGAGCTCGCATCGTCGATGTCGATATGGAGGTGTCGAGCCTCGTCAACCACCTGGCGCTCGGCATCTTCGACCCGCAGAGTCAGCGAGACGCGTTGAGCACGGCGGAAGGCTGAGCGGCTCAGCTTCAATCGAAAGTCGCGGTTGATCTCGCTTTTGCCATTCTTCTCGGCCAAATCCTTGCTGGCGACCGTTTGACGGCGCAGTTTCTCGAGTTCTTCCAGAGCATCGAAGCCTGCCGATCGCGCTTTACGGCGCGTCGTCTGCGCCGGAGAAGCTGGCGCCTCGGCGACTGCTCGTGCCGCCGCCTGCTCTTCGGCTGCTCTGGCCTCTTCGGCCGCTCTGGCTTCTTCGGCCGCTCTGGCTTCTTCGGCTGCTCTGGCTTCTTCGGCTGCCTTCGCCTCTTCGGCCGCTTTGGCTTCTTCAGCCGCGCTGGCTTCTTCAGCTGCTCTAGCTTCCTCGGCCTCTTCCGCCGCTCGCTCAGCTTCCTCAGCTCTGATCTCCTCGGCCGCAACCTGCTGTGCGGTTTCTCGGGCGATCTGTGCAGCGGCTTCTCGAACCGGATCGTCTGCCTGGCCGTCCGTACTTCCCGTTGGCGGCTCGTCTGCCGCAGACGCCTCGACGCCGCCTTGCGCCGCCAAGGTCTGTGACGCTTCGGGCGTCGGCGCGGCGACTTCCAAAGCTGGTGGCTCCAGGTCTACATCGATGGCCGGTGACTCTGGCGGCGGGGCGGGAGCGGCGGCAGCTTGAGGCCCCTGGCGTTCGGCGGTTCCGGTGTCCTGTGGGCTCGTCGTACCCGCCGCACTGCTCGGCCGCGGTGTCTGCGTCGGCTTCTTCGCCGGAGCTGGACGCGGCGCGCCCGGCGGTCGGGCAACCGGCGGTAGTGGACGCTTGCCCGGCGGACCCTTGGCGCCTTCCGGGCGGCTCTTGGTCAGACGCTTCTTGAGCGCCAGAAGGGTCGCCTTCGAGATCATCTTGAGGGTCTCGAAGACACCATCGCCTTCGATCGCCGAGGCTTCGATACTTGGCCAGTCGTTGCGTTTGAGCGCTTCGTCCAGCTCTTCGCGTGAGCAGATGCCGGGTAGGTCGCGCTTGTTGTATTGCAGAACGATGGGGATGTTGTCGACAGACAGCCCCATCTCGGCGAGATTTTCCTCGAGATTCTGGAACGACTCCATGTTGGCCTGCAACATGGGGCGTTGGGAGTCGGCTACGAAGACCACGCCGTCAACCCCCTTGAGCACCAGCTTTCGGGTGGTGTTGTAAAACACCTGGCCAGGCACGGTGTAGAGCTGGATGCGGGTGCTGAAGCCGGCGATCGAACCAACGTCGATTGGCAACAGGTCGAAGAACAGCGTTCGGTCGGTCTCGGTCGCCAAGGAGACCATTTCGCCGCGCGACTCGGTGGAGGTGTGCTCAAAGATCCACTGCAGGTTCGTGGTCTTGCCGCACAATCCGGGCCCGTAGTAGACGACCTTTGCAGCCATCTGCATGGTGCTGTAATTGAAGAAGACCATGAGGCGCAGCTCTCCTTAAGAGGGACTGGGAAGCTTAGCAGGTGGTCTATAGGTGGTCAACGACTCCAAACCTCACTAAACTTCCCCGATCCGCTCCCAGAATCGCAAGCGTAAGGTACAATATCCGGCTGCCGACGAGTGGGCAGCTTTCCGAGCCTGTCGGCCCGCGACCTGATGCGGAGCCGGTTCCGAGAGCACCGCTCGGGCTCGCTGTTCTGGGCACATGTCGCGCGCTACCGAGCAGCACCATCCGAAGCTCACCTACCAGAATTCGTCGAGATCAGTCGTGAATGCAAAGCGCAAGGGTCGAGATCGAGCGAACGGGAGATGCCGTGGCGCCCAGTAGAACGGCGAGAAACGCCCGCTCGGATGATGCCGACCCTCTCAATCCTCGCGGCCGCGAAATCCTCAAAGACATCATCTACACCCATATCCTGAGCGGCGAGCCGGTGAGCTCGCGTGCGGTGTCGAAGCATGCCGAGCATAGTCTGTCGGCCGCCAGCATCCGTAATGTCATGGCGGATCTCGAGGATTCGGGATGGCTGGCGCAACCCCACTCTTCAGCCGGCCGGGTGCCGACGCAGGCCGCCTATCGGCTCTATGTCGAGAGCCTGATGCAGATGCGTCGACTATCGAGCCGGGAAAGGGCCTACATCGAGGAGTATCTGCTCGATGCTTCCAACGACACCGACCATCTGCTGAATGCTGCGACCCACTTGCTGTCCGAGCTTTCCGATCAGGTCGGTGTCGTCTTGACTCCGTCCGTCGAGGAGATCGTTCTCAAGTCGATGGACTTCGTGTCTCTCGGACCTCGCAAGGTACTGTGCGTCATGGTCTCGACCTCCGGCTTCCTCGATCATCTGGTGATCGAGATCGAAGACGAGATTTCGCGCGAGGAGCTGGTGCGGATCTCGAACTACGTGACGTCGCAATACGCTGGGACGGGCTTGCTCGAAATCCGCGATCAGCTACTCCGGCTGATGGATGCCGAACGGGCCCATGTCGACCGCTGGCTAGCTTCGGCGATCGACCTCGCCCGTCGAGCGATTGGTGGCTCCGGGGGGCAGGGCGTGATCATCGAGGGAACGTCCAGCCTCCTCGGCAAGCCCGAGCTGGCGGACCTCGACCAGGTGCGTCTGATGCTCGACACCTTCGCCGACAAGGCGCGTCTGGTCAAGATGCTCAACAAGTGCTTGACCGGTGACGGGGTCAGGGTCTTCCTGGGCGAGGATTCGGACGTCACGTCGGAGCTCGATTTCAGTCTCGTCGCCACGACCTATGGTGTCGGCCAGACAACCCTGGGTAGCCTTGGCATCATCGGACCCGCGAGAATGGAGTATCCTCGAATGGTACCGCTGGTGCGCTTCTTGGGTGAGACCTTGAGTCGAGCTTTGGCTTCGGGGAGCACAGGCTAAGACTTTGTCAGTCTAAGACTTCGTCAGTGGAACAGAATTCGATTACAGCCAGGGAGTTTCCGGCGTGAAGGCATCAGAGGAAGACGTTTCAGAGGACCACTACGAGCTCGATCTTGAGGAGCACGCTCCGGAGGATATCGACGCGGCTTTCAAGGATGCTGTCGCGGCAGTCGACCGATCGGAGTCCGAGACGTCGCCTGAGGCAGGCGAGGTGGATGACGCGGAGGAGACTTCCGCCGCTGAGCCCGAACCAGCTCAGCTGGCTTCGGAGGCGACTAGCCTGCGGGAACGATTGATGCGTACCCTGGCCGATTTCGACAACTTCCGCAAGCGGACAGAGCGCGAGAAACAGACTCTTCGGCGCTTTGCCAATTTCGATATCTTCAAGGACTTTCTCGGCGTTCTCGACAACTTCGAGCGGGCGATGGAAGCCTCGGGCAGCGCCGACGATCTCAAACAGGGCCTGAAGATGGTCGTTCGGCAACAGGAGGAGATCCTCCAACGCCATGGTGTGCAATTGGTCGACGCCATCGACAAGCCTTTCGATCCGAAAGTCCACGAGGCAGTTGCCAGAGAAGAGAGTACCGAAGTCGCCGAGCCGACGGTGACCAAGGTCTTACAGAAAGGCTACCTTCTCCATGATCGGCTGTTGCGCCCCGCGATGGTCTATGTCGCGATGCCCGCTAGCGGGCGAGTTGACGCGTCCGATGAAGCTACGGAAGACGACACAGGCGAAACAGCAGGCTGACAACGGTGGTTCTAGGTCGTTCTAGGCTCGTCTGTAGGCCTGCTGTCGCCGGCGCCTCGGGTCGATCGAGGATCGCGGACCGGCGGGTCAGGAAACCCGCTCAACTCTGAGATTTGAAAGACAACCGTCGTGGGAAAGATCATCGGAATCGACCTGGGAACGACCAACAGCTGTGTTGCTGTGGTCGATGCTCTGGCTCCGAAGGTGCTGCCCAATCGTGAGGGCAGTCGCACGACGGCATCGATCGTCGCTTTCGCCGACGATGACGACCGTCTGGTCGGTCAGATCGCCAAACGCCAGGCGGTGACCAACCCGCAGAACACAGTGTTCGCGGTCAAGCGGCTCATCGGCCGCAAATACGACGATCCGGAAGTCCAGCGCGCGCGCGAAGTGTTGCCTTTTGCCCTGTCCAAGGCTGAGAACGGCGACGTCCGGGTGCTGATCCGCGGCCGCGAGTACTCACCACAGGAGATTTCGGCCTTCATCCTGACTGAGCTCAAGAACTTCGCCCAAGAGGCGCTGGGTGAAGATGTCGAAGAAGCGATCGTTACCGTGCCGGCCTACTTTGACGACTCCCAGCGTCAAGCGACCAAGGATGCGGGCAAGATCGCTGGCCTCGAGGTCCGCCGAATCATCAACGAGCCGACCGCTGCGGCGCTCGCATACGGCTTCGATCGCGAGCAAGACGATCGCATCATCGCCATCTACGATCTGGGCGGTGGCACGTTCGACATTTCGATCCTCGAGCTGTCGCGTGGCATCTTCGAGGTCCGTGGAACGTCTGGTGACAGCTTTCTCGGCGGCGAGGACTTCGATCAGCGCATCATGGATTGGCTGATCACCGAGTTTCAGGCCGAGACATCGATCAACCTGCGCACCGATCGCATGGCACTACAGCGCCTCAAGGAAGCGGGCGAGCGCGCCAAATGTGAGCTGTCGACCGCCGAAGAGGCGACGATCAACCTGCCTTTCATATCCGCTGACGAGAGCGGTCCCCGGCATCTGTCGCGTAGCTTGACGCGCACCCATTTCGAAGAGCTGGTCCGTGAGTTGGTCGATCGGACCGAGGGCCCCTGCTTGGAGGCAATGGAGGCGGCAGAGGTCGATCCGGCGGACATCGACGAGGTGTTGCTGGTCGGCGGTCAGACGCGTTCGCCGATCGTTATTCAGAGTGTCGAAAGGATCTTTGGCCAAGCAGCCAATCGTGAGATCAATCCCGATGAAGTTGTCTCCATGGGCGCCGCCATCCAGGCCGGCATCCTGCGCGGCGAGATCAAGGATGTCGTGCTGCTCGACGTGACGCCACTGTCCCTCGGTATCGAGACCCACGGCGGCTTGTTCACCACCCTCATCGGCCGCAACTCCACTATCCCGACCAAGAACACCCAGATCTTCACCACCGTCATCGACAACCAGGACAAGGTCGAGATCCACTGTATGCAGGGCGAGCGCGAGATCGCCGCGGAGAACCGTTCGTTGGGTCGGTTCGAGCTCGTTGGAATTCCACCGGCGCCGCGTGGAGTGCCACAGATCGAGGTCACCTTCGCGATCGATTCCAATGGCATCGTCAACGTCTCGGCTCGCGACCTCGCGACCAATCAGCAGCACGGCATGGAGGTCAACGCCTCGAGTGGCCTGTCCAACGAGGAAATCGATCGGCTAGTCAAAGACGCCCAGGAGTTCGCCCAGGAAGATGCCAAGCGGCGCGAGCTACGAAGATTCAAGAATCGTCTCGAGGGCCTGATCTATTCCAATGAGCGGGTTTTCGACCAGTTCCAGCATGCCGTCGACGAAAAGGAGAAGAAGCGGATTCACCAATCGTTTCTGCGCGCTAGGATGGCGCTGAACGAAGACGAGAGATCCGATCTCGAAGCCGCTATTTTCGATCTCAATACGATTTCTCAGAAACTTTCGCAGATCATGCTCGAGAGCGCAGACCAGGCCGAATCTTGATCGTCGGGCCGCGGCGCGGCGTCGGTTGTCTGCATGAGATGAGCTCGGACTAAGGGTGATGAGGCCCCCTATTGAGGGTGCCCGGAGCAGCCTTGGAGACTTGTTGACTGATGGCCAGCAAACGTGACTACTATGAAGTTCTAGGTGTTGCCCGCAACGCCTCCCCTTCGGACATCAAATCGTCTTACCGCAAGTTGGCGGTGAAATATCACCCCGATCGCAATCCCGGCGACTCGGAGGCCGAGGACAAGTTCAAGGAATCGGCCGAGGCCTATGCGGTGCTCTCCGACCCCGAGAAGCGAGCGCGTTATGACCGATTCGGTCATCAGGCCGAGCAGCCCGGGTTTTCTGGCTTCGACCCCTCTATTTTCGGCGACTTTTCCGACATTCTCGGCGACTTTTTCGGTTTCGGTGGTGGGCGTCGACGGACGTCCCGCGGCGTTCCCGGGGCCGACCTACGCTATGACTTGAGCATGACCTTCGAAGAGGCAGCCTTCGGTCGCGAAGTCGAGATTCGGGTACCGCGGCTCGAAACCTGCGAAACGTGCTCCGGCAGCGGCAGCCGAACCGGTGATCTCTCGACCTGCACGACTTGTGCTGGCCAGGGCAGGGTGCGCTACACCCAGGGCTTCTTTTCCGTCGCCCGGCCTTGTCCGGACTGTGGCGGCGAGGGCAACATTGTCACCGACCCGTGCAAGACGTGTGACGGGGATGGCAGGGTCGAGAAGGAGCGCGATCTCCAAGTCACGATTCCTCCCGGGGTCGATACTGGGATCCGGCTGAGGCTGCGGGGTGAGGGCGAACATGGCCGACGCGGTGGCCCGCCAGGTGATCTCGATGTTCTGATCGAAGTCGAGCCGCACGAGCGCTTCGAGCGTCGTGGCACCGAGGTGCACGAACAGATCGAGCTCAGCTACTCTCAGCTCGTTCTCGGCACCTCGATTCAGGTTGAGACCCTACACGACGAGGAGACGATCCGGGTGCCCCCGGGCACCTCGCCCGGCCACGAGTTCCGCTTGCGGAACAAAGGGATCGTGGACCTCAACTCGCATCACCGTGGCGATCACATCGTCCATGTCGCCCTACGGGTTCCCAAACCCAAGGATTTGGAAGAGGAGCATCTCGATCTGCTGCGCAAGCTCGCCGAGTTCGAAGGTGACACGGTGTCCGATGGCGGGGTCCTCGGCAGGGTGAAGAATCTCTTCGGTTAGCCGGTGGCCGACTACGAGCTGCGCAGTTATACGCTGCCGGTCAATCTCGAAGAGCAGCTGACAGCGGAGCTCTGGTCGCTCGGCGCTTTGGGCTTCGCAGCGCGGGCGGCCGGAGACGCTTTGGTGCAGCTCGACGCCTATTTTCCGGTGCCGCCGCCGGCAGGCCTGCAGCACTTCGATCGGGTGCTTTGGCATCATCGCGGTGTGCGCGAGCTGACCACGGAGCGCTTCGCGGAGCGCGACTGGTTAGCGGACTATCGAGCAACGGTCGAGCCACTGGACATCGGCGAGAGCTTCCGTATCGATCCGCGTGACGTCACCGTCTCAGTACCACCGGAGCCTTTGGACGCCCGCCACGTTCTGGCGATTCCTGCTCGTACCGCTTTCGGTACGGGTAGCCACGAGTCGACGCGGCTGACGATCGAATGGCTCGAGGCGATCGAGCTCACCGGCCGCAAAGTGCTCGACGTCGGCACCGGTAGTGGCATCTTGGCATTCGTTGCCCTGATCCTCGGCGCACGCCGAGTCGTCGGCTTCGACATCGACGCGCAGGCGGTCTGCATCGCCCGCGCCAACGCAGAACGCAATCGACTCGGGCCGCTATTTTTTGCCGGTGGCGTCACAGCCCTGCGAGACGAGTCCGGTTTCGATGTCGCCATGGTCAACATTCTGCCCGAGAACGTCGCTTCTGAGATGCCTGCGCTCTGCGCACGATTGGCGCCAGGGGCCCGATTGATCAGTTCTGGCAATCTGGCGACCCGGCGCGACGAGCTCCTGGCCCGATGGGCCGAACTGGGCTTCGAGCCTCGCGGCGAGAAACAAGAGGCTGAGTGGGTGGCATGGCTGCTCGAGTCGCGGCAGGCGTAACGAGAGACACCGCCTAGTGGGCGGCCGACGCGTCACCGTCGGAAGTTGGCGAGGATCAGGAGGAGACCGAAGACCATCAGACAGCCGCCGACAATGAGGCGAGAGTCGGAGCCCTGCGCCAGTCCCAGGGTATCGAAGACACCGAGATACTCTGGAACCATCGACGCAATGATCAACAGGCCGCTGGCCGAAGTCGCGGCGCCCATCAAGAGCGGTACGGTTCGTTTGTCTTTCACGGCTCCTGGCTCCGTCCTGGGTCCAGATGGCATTCGATGGTGTACAGGCCAGTCAGGAGCGATGGTCTCGACTCCTCTAATACAACGCGCATTCCGCGTTTCGACCTGATCAACCTGGGTTCGGCTCGGTCGGGAACGAATTCGCCGAAGTCCCGTGGACGTGCGATACCGTCGGGTTTGATCGCACTCGGTTGGGTCGCGCTATTGAGTGGGCGCAGTACAATGCGCCGGCGAGAAACCGACCGACGGAGGACGACACCGAATGCCAACGCTCATCAGCCGGGACGAGCTGCTACAGATGGCCGGGCACGAGAGCGAACCGAGCGCCTGGCTCGAGGTCGATCAGGCCCGGGTCAATCTGTTCGCTGACGCCACCGGCGACCATCAGTTCATTCACATCGACCCGGAGAAGGCGGCTCAGACGCCTTTGGGATCGACGGTTGCCCACGGTTTCCTCACCCTGTCGCTGTTACCGATGCTGGCACAGGAGGTCGCCCTCACCCCGGAGGGCCTGCTGATGGCGTTCAACTACGGCGTGGACAAGGTCCGCTTCCCCAGTCCTGTCAAAGTCGGAAGCGAAGTGCGGCTGCGCTCACAGGTCCTCGAAGTGACCGAGAAGGGCCTTGGCCGGATTCTGGTCCGCTCCCAGGCAACAGTGGAGATCCGTGGCGAAGAGAAGCCAGGGTTGGTGGCAGAAACTCTCACGATGTATATCGTCGGCTGAACCGGCTTTGTGGAAGGAGAAAGCATGCAGCTGCAAGACAAGGTCGCGCTGGTTACAGGCGCTGCTCACGGCATAGGCAGAGCGCTGGCCAAGCGGTTCCACGCTGAAGGGGCGCGATCGATCGCAGTCGCCGATCTGGACGGTAAAGCGGCACAGGCCGTTGCCGAAGAGGTTGGTGGCCTGGCCCTCACTGTCGATGTGTCGCGCGAGGAAGATATCCGCCGTGCCGTGGCCCAGACCCAGGAGAGCCTCGGGCCGATCGATCTCTATTGCTCGAACGCTGGCGTTGCTTTCTCGGATGCCCCGGGCTGGACGGCGACATCTCAGACCAACGAGCAATGGGAGCGGATCTGGAAGATCAACGTCATGGCCCATGTTTGGGGCGTGCGTGCGGTGGTCCCGGGCATGATTCGGCGTGGCGGAGGCTACCTGTTGCACACCGTATCGGCGGCCGGGCTGCTCAATCAGATCGGCGACGCCTCGTATTCCACTACCAAGCATGCTGCGCTGGGCTTTGCCGAGTCGGTCGCCATTACCCACGGTGATCAAGGCATCAAGATCTCCGTGCTCTGTCCACAGGCCGTACAGACTCGCATGTTCTCCACCGAAGAGCATTCCGCCGCCGCCGAGGCCGCCAGTGCCGATGGGGTGTTGCAACCGGAAGACGTCGCCGAGTCGGTGGTCCGTGGTCTGGCGGAGGAGTCTTTCCTGATCTTGCCCCACCCAAGAGTGAGCGAGTACATGCGTCGCAAGGCCGCAGACTACGACCGCTGGCTTGGCGGCATGCGACGTTTCCGGCGCCGGCTCTTCCCGGACGACGGCATGATGGATCTCGGGGATTCGGCCGAGAAAGCATAGCTTGGCACGCCTGTGGGCCGTCACCGGCGTCCTGATCATTTCCTTTTCGGCGATCTTTGTGCGCCTCGCCGGCGTGTCGCCGACGACGTCTGCATTCTTCCGATGTCTCTACGCCCTGCCATTACTCGTTGTGCTGTGGCTCCTGCAGCGCGGCTCCAGCCGGCGACCGCCGCGCGATCGCTGGCTGGCGGTAGCTGCGGGGATCTTCCTGGGATTGGATCTGGCCTTTTGGCATCGCGCGATCGATCTCATCGGCGCCGGTCTGGCGACGGTCCTGGGTAACACCCAGGTGGTCTTCGTCGGTCTGCTGGCCTGGTTGCTACACGGTGAACGGCCGACTCGCCGGGCGTTGGCTGCCGTCCCAGTCGTCTTCGCCGGAGTCGTGCTGATCTCAGGCGTAGGAGCCGACAGAGCCTATGGCGTGGATCCACGCCTGGGGGTGTTCTTCGGCCTCCTGACCGGCATCACGTACGCCATCTTTCTCCTCGGCTACCGCGCCTCCGGCCGCGGCCTTGGCTCGCCCGTCGGCCCGCTGCTCGATGCCACCATAGGAGCGATCTTGGGCACGTTGGTGGTCGGTGCGGTCGACAGGCAGATCGACTTCGCCGTTACCTGGCCCGCCCACGGCTGGCTGCTGGCTCTCGCCGTGGGCTCGCAAGTCATCGGCTGGCAACTGATCGGTGCCGCCTTGCCCCGCTTGCCAGCCCTCGAGACCTCGGTCTATCTGCTTCTGCAGCCGATGCTGACCGCACTGTGGGCCTGGCTACTCTTTGCCGAGCGCTTGGCACCGGCTCAGCTCGCCGGCATGTCCCTGGTGCTGACCGGCGTGGGGTGGATGTCGATGAGTGGCAGCGTAACCCCACCGGCCGAGGAGCCAACCGGAGACTGAGAGATCCTCCAGGGTACAGAATCTGGAAGCTCAGCCGAGCGTGACGACTTGCGCTTGGCGGGCGGACAACCCACCCCGCAAGAGGCTCTGGTAGGTCTCGAGCGCCGCCTCGGGACCTTGTCCGCGGACGATGTCGAGCATCTCGCGCAGACGCTCCAGGGCCGTGCTCCAAACACCCTCGGTTCGCTGCCCGAACTCGGCTCGTCCCCAATCGCCGATTCTCTTCTCGATCCGCGCCGGTGCGAAGAAGGGCTCGGGCGCTGGGCCGGGCAGGTCGCGCGGGGCCATCGCGGCGCTCCAATGCGACTTACCGACCAGGATGCTCGAGCGCAGCGCAGCGCCCAGATGGGTGTGGGTCCTGGCCGTGATCTCACCGTTGCCGGCGAGGTCGACATAGGCGGTCTGCGCCTGTTGTTCCAGGCCAGTGAGCTCGTCGTAAGTCAGGACTTTGTCGTAGAGGCCAGTGTCGCGGACGAAGTCGATGTTGCCTGAAGAGGTCAGTCCGAC
>JBCCGX010000064.1:0-17735 GCA_039029035.1 Acidobacteriota bacterium
AAACGACAACTCGCGGAGTCAAGGGGAGCGAACGGGATTTGAGACAACAAATCACGCTCACACGGCCTTCGCTCCCGGCGAGCAATCTCAATTCGCGAAATCGAAGGCTGAGAACGCGATTTGTGGCGACAAATCACGCTCGACCGGCTTTTACCCGTGATTTCGCCGGGTCCATGCCACCTTCGCCGCGATTGGCTCCGATTCGACGTCGTATCGTCTCCCGAAGAGGCTTCTCGGAGGATTGGAGATCCCGAGCGGAGTGCCTCGGGCGCTCGAGCGGACGGAATACCGCCCGCCGCTCAGACAGCGAAACAGTGGATCAACCTGACCCTAGGCTAGGACTCGGCCCGCCGCAGGTTGCGCTCGAGGGTGCGCAGGCTGACGTAGCCACGGTGGAGGCTGACGATCTGCAGGGAGGAGTCGAGCACCAGGGTGTAGGGGATCGCCCAACCATTGAAGCGCTTGAAGAGCTCTTCGTCGCCGAGCAGCACCGTGTAGTCGATGTCGTGCTGGTCGACGAACGGTTGCACGATGCTGGCGCCCTGGTTGTCGAGGGCAATGGTCACCACCTGGGCCTTGGATTCCTTGTCGAGGGTCTTGAGGGTCGGGATCTCTTTGACGCACGGGCCGCACCAGGTGGCCCAGAAGTTGAGCACCACGGGGCGGCCCAGGTAGCTGCTGCTGGTGACCTTCTCGCCCTGCAGTGCGGGCAGCTCGAACTCCGGAATCGGGCTGCCGACGCGAATATCGGGATGGCTGGCGCGCGGCCCGCAGGAAAGCGCCAAGGTGCACAGAACCAGGCCGAGGATCGCGATCTGTAGGAGGTGTTTCGGGGTTTGCATGTCAGTCGAGCTTCTTGGTGAAGAGCCTCGTCGCCAAGAGGAAGCCGAGAACACAGAATATCAGCATCGCGCCCACCGAGCCGATCTGATCGAACAGGGTCGAGCCGCGCAGGAGGATGCCGCGGCTGGCGCGGATGAAGTGGGTGAGCGGCAAGATCTCCCCCAACCACTGGGCGGGCTCGGGCATGGCGTCGAAGGGAAACATGAAGCCCGACAGCAGCACCGAAGGGAGAAAGAAGAAGAACGACAGCTGGGTCGCCTGGAATTGCGACGTCGTGATCGACGAGATCACCAGCCCGAGGGTCAGGTTGGCGGCAATGAACACCAGTGCCGCGACCGCGAGATCGAACAGACTGCCGGCCACCGGCACGCGAAACAACAGCAAACCGGTGACCACGACGATGAGGATCTGCAGGAAGCCGATGCCGATGTAGGGCAGGAGCTTGCCGGCCATCAGCTCGCCCCGGCGCACCGGCGTCGCGATCAGGAACTCGAAGCTGCCGCGCTCTCTCTCGCGCACCACGGCGAGCGAGGTCATCAGAATCATCGTCGTGGTGAGGATCACGCCGAGCAGCGCCGGCACCACGAAGACCGGGGTGCGGAGCTCCGGGTTGTACAGGTTGAGCACCGCGAAGCGCAGGAACTTCTGCCGTATCAGATCCGATTCGACCCCGAACGAAGCGCGCTCGGCGGAAGCCCGCAGCGCGCCGCCTTCGGGGCTGACCTCGAACCGCTGCAGCCTTTGGTTGTGGCGCTCCATGAGCCCGTTGGCCGAGGCCCGAACCGCCCGGGCGAGGATCGGATCTGTCGCGTCGACCAGCACCAGGATCTCGGCCCCGCGGCCGCGATAGTAGGCCCGTGCGTAGTCGGCCGGCACCACGATCGCCGCCTTGATCGCGCCGCGCTCGAGCAGCCGGCGGGCTTCGTTCTCGGTCTCCGGCCGAAGGGCGACATCGAAAGTCTGGGTCGACTCGAGCTGGCCGATCAGCTGACGCGAGATGCTGGTGTTCGAGTGGTCGACGACGCCGGTCGGGATATGCCGGATATCCTGGTTGATGGCGTAGCCGAACAACAACAGCTGCACCGCCGGGACGCCACCGACGAAGCCCAGGGTCAAGGGATCGCGCAACAGCTGGCGCAGCTCCTTGCGCGCCACCGCCATGGTGCGGCGCCGACTACCGACGTAGCCCTTGCCCAGGAACAGCCGGCCCAGCCGGTCGAACAGAGGCCTGAGCCACCCGGCCGAGGTGGCGGCCGCCGACTTCGAACGGCGGGCGAGGCTGCGGCGCTCCGCCCTCTCGGTCTCGCTCTCTGGCCTCACGGCGCTTCTCCGGCCTGCAGAGTTTCGCCCCGCGTCAGGGCGACCAGGACATCCTCGAGATTCGGCTCCGCCAGCTCGCCGCCCACACGGCGTAATCCATGCGCCTCGAGCTCCTTCGCCATCCGCCCGGCGGCCAGAGGGTCTCGCTCCCTCAAGAGGACGTGCACCCGGCTACCCAGCTGTGCCGAGCTGACCACCTCATCGTGCTGACGCAGCACCTCCATCAAGACGTTGGTCGGCTTGCCCCAGAGCTCGATGATGCGCCCTTCGAGTGCCTGGGTGAGATCCGCCGGTCGCCCCAGGGCGGCGCGTCGGCCACCGCGCACCACGCAGATGCGATGGCAGCGCACCGCCTCATCCATATAGTGGGTCGACACCAGGATCGTGGTGCCGGCGGCGGCGAGCTGGAACAGCTTCTCCCAGAACAGCCGGCGGCTGTCCGGGTCGACGCCGGCGGTCGGCTCGTCGAGGAAGAGCAGCTCGGGCTCGTGCACGGTGGCGACCGCCAGCGCCAGGCGCTGTTTCCAGCCCCCCGAGAGTGTTGCCGGGCGTTGGCTTCGGCGCTCACCGAGACCGTACTCTTCGATTACCGTCTCGATGCGCTGGCGCTGCCGGCGGCGATCGAGGCCGAAGATCTCGGCCGCGAACTCGAGGTTCTCGACCACCGAGAGGTCCTCGTAGAGGGAAAACTTCTGGGTCATGTAACCGACCCGGGTGCGCAGCTCCTCGGCATCTCGGGGTATGTCGAGCCCGAGGACCTGGGCACTGCCCTCGGACGGCGCCAAGAGACCCATCAGCATACGGATCGCGGTCGACTTGCCGGCGCCGTTCGGGCCCAGAAAGCCAAAGACCTCGCCGCGGTGGACTTCGAGGTCGAGGCGGTCAACGGCGGTCAAGTCGCCGAAACGCCGGGTCAGCCCGCGGGTCTCGATCACCGCATCGCGCAGGGCAATGCGCGTGGCGACCGTCTTGGTCCACAGCTCGGAAGTTCTGGGGTCGCCGGTTTCCACGATGCGCCGCCTCGACCGGTCTACAGCCCCGCCAGATCCAGGCTCACCTGGGCTGGCAGACCGGGGCGCAGGTCCTGCGGCGCGTCGTCCAGGCGGATGCGCGTCTGGTACACCAGATGGGCGCTCTCGCGCTCGGTCAAGGCGTAGTGAGGGGTGAACTCGGGCTCGCGGGCGATGTAGGTTACGACCCCGCGTAGGGGTTGATCCATCCCCTCCACACGCACCTCCGCGACACTGGTGCCAGGCTCGATGGTGGACACCACACGAGCCGGCAGCCAGACGCGGACCCAAGGCTTCTCGTCCGCCATGACGACGGCGACCACACCGCCCGCCGGTACCCGCTCACCCACTTCGTAGGGCAGCTGATCGACGATCCCCGCGGCGTGGGAGCGTAGGGTGAGATCGCGCAGTCGTTTCTTGGCCTGGGCGGTTCGGGCATGCTTCTCGGCCACCGCGGCGACCGCCTCGTCGTGCCGGCGGCGCGCCGCATCGAGCGCTTGCGGTGCGGTGACTCTCGATCGATTGAGGCTCTGCTGGCGCTCGAACTCCCGTTTGGCCTCGATCAGGGTCGCCTCGGTGGCGGCATGGGACGCCTCGCAAGCGGCCAGCTCGGCGGTCGAAACCTCGGTGTCGAGCAGTACGACGACCTCCTGAGCGCCGACACGCTCGCCCTCGGCCACCGGTAGCTCGACGATCACCTCGGAAATCGGCGCCGCGATCTCGATGACCTTGCGCTCCACGGTTCCCGCCAGATCAACCGAGCCCGCACCGCAGCCGGCGAGCCACACGCTCACCATCAGGCAGGCAGGCCCGAACCAGCACGGTCTCCGTCTCGTCGGTCTTCGTCTTGTCATCCAAGATCTCCTCGCAACAGCGCTGTCAAGATACCAGAGTCGGGTTCCGCCGCCGGGGCGAGCCTCAGTCGGCCGTAGCTCGACGCAACACCACGGTGCGCGGGAGGGCGGCGTAGTCGTGAATGAGCTCGGCCTCGTGCCACGGATCTCGCCCCTGCGTTACGGCTTCGATCCAGCCACCCTGGTCGTAGCCGATCTCGACGATCAGGTGGGCCGCGGCCGGCAGGGACTCCGCTTGTTCGATCAGCCGCCTGAGGATCGATCGGCCGTGATCGGCGGCGAAGAGGGCCTGGTGAGGCTCGAAGCCCTTGACCTCGGGCGAGATCTCCTCGGTGTCCAGCGCGACGTAGGGTGGATTGGAGACGAGGAGATCGATGTGGGGGAGACGCAGAGCGCCGGCCAGATCGCCCTGCACAAAACGCACTCGCTCGGCGACACCGTGCCGCCGAGCATTGGCTCGTGCGACCTGTAGAGCGGCGAGCGAAACGTCCGTGGCCAACAGCCGAGCGCCGGGTATCTCGAGGGCCAGAGTGATCGCGATGCAACCCGATCCGGTCCCGACATCGACGATCCGTAGCTGGGCCGGCAGCGGCAAGGCCAACGCCGCCTCGATCAGATGCTCGGTCTCCGGCCGCGGAATGAGCACTCGCGGATCGACCGCGAAGGGCCGGCCATAGAACTCGCGCTCACCGAAGAGGTAGGCCACCGGCTCACCGGTGAGCCGGCGCGCGAGCAGGCGTCGAAACCGCTCCACCAAAGCCGCACCGACCGGTTCCTCGGGATACGCCAGGAGGCTGGCTTCGCCCCGCCCCAGAACGTGCGACAAAAGAAGGCTCGCCTCACGGGTCTCCGGGTCGAAAGGCGCCGCCGCCAGATCTCGGCGGGCGGCGCGGAGAAGCGCACCGATGGTGGAAGGGCCCGCAACCGACATCGAGACATTTTATGTCGCTATGATCCGAGCAACGAAAGGACCCGACCCTGAACGTCTTGATCATCCGTACCAGCGCCATGGGCGACATCGTCCACTGCCTGCCGGTCCTGAGCGCCTTGCGCCGCAGCCTGCCGGAGGCACGGATCGCCTGGGTGGTGGAGAAGACCTTCGAACCGATCCTCGCAGGCCATCCCGATATCGACCAGCTGATTCCGGTCCGGCTGCGAGCTTGGCGTAAGAACCTCTTCTCCGCCCCGGTGCGACACGAAATGCGGACGGCCTACCGAGCGATGCGGCAATTCGCCCCCGACGTGGCCCTCGATCTGATGGGCAACCACAAAGGCGGGCTGCTCGCCCGGCTGAGCGGGGCGCGGCGCACGCTGGGCGCGGCGCGGCCTTTCCGCCGCGAAGCCTCGAGTGCTTTGTGGATCAACGAGCCGATCGCAGCCCCAAGGACGCACGCGGTGGACCGGGCGCTCGACGTTCTCGCCGGGCTGCAGCCCGAAGTCCGCGGCACCACGGCCGACTTTGCCGGTGACAAGCTCCTGGCCCAAGTCCCCGTAGAAGCGCAGCAGTTTCTCGCCCAGCGCCCGCGGCCCTTCGTCGTCATCCAGGCCGGCGCTGGCTGGGGCAACAAGACCTACCCCGCTCCGTGGTGGGGCGAGGTCGCCCAGCGGCTGCGCGAGCAGGCGACGGTCGACACCGTGGTACCGATCGCGCCCGGCGAAGAACACTTGGCGGCGGCGGTGGTCGATGCCAGCGCTGGCGCCGCGGTCGCGGTCGACGCCAAGGCCTTCACCTTCCTTGCGGCCGTGCTCCGCGCCAGCCGCCTGTTGCTCGGCGGCGATACCGGGCCGCTGCACCTGGCCCATGCCCTGGGGACCCCGGTCTTGTGCCTGATCGGCCCGACCGATCCGGCACGCAACGGCCCCTATCAGGCACCGGAACAGGTGATCTGGAAACGCCTACCGTGCTCCAACTGTTACAAGCGCTTCGCCGAGCCTCGGGCCTGCCTGCTCAACATTCCGCCGCGGGAGGTCGCCGCCCGAGCCCTCGCGGTTCTGCAGCCGACCGCGCCACCCCTCGCCCACCGCGTATAGAGTGCTTAGAATGTGTACAATAGTCGGTCCCTGCAAGATCCGCGATGTTCTTCTAGCGGCGGATGAGGACGCTGTTGGCGGTCCATCGACCGCAGCCAAGTTACCGATAAAGGAACGTTCATGAGCGAACGATTGGGAGATCTTCTCGTCAAGGCGGGACAGATCACGAAAGATCAGCTGCGCGAAGCTCTGGCCAAACAGAAGGAAGAAGGAGGACGGCTGGGGTCCAACCTGGTGAAGATGGGTCTCATCCAAGAGCCCGAGCTGGTCGAGTTTCTGTCGAAGCACTTCAAGGTCTCGGCGATCAACCTCAGCCGGGTCGAGATCGACGAAGCCGTGGTCAAGATCATCCCGGCCGACGTCTCGCGCAAGTACACCATCATGCCGGTGTCGAAAGCGGGCGCCAAGGTGACGATCGCGATGCTCGATCCGACCAACGTCTTCGCCATGGACGACATCAAGTTCATGACCGGCTACAACGTCGAGCCGGTCATCGCCTCGGAGACCGCGATCCGCGCCGCGATCGAGAAATACTACGGCTCCACCCATGCCCTCGAGCTCAAGAAGGTCATGGAGGACCTCGACGACGATGCGCCGGACTCGCTCGAGGTGCTCGAAGAAGAGCTCGAAGAGTTCGATATCGACACCCTGACCGACGAGTCGGACGAAGCGCCGGTCGTGCGTCTGGTGAACATCATCCTGACCGACGCCATCAAACGCGGCGCCTCCGACATCCACATCGAGCCCTACGAGAAGAAGTACCGCTGCCGCTACCGGATCGACGGCCTGCTCTATGAAGTGATGTATCCGCCGCTCCGTCTGCGTGAGGCGATCACCAGCCGCCTCAAGATCATGGCCAAGCTCGACATCGCCGAGAAGCGCCTGCCGCAAGACGGTCGGATCAAGATCAAGACCAAGGTTGGCGACAAGGACAAAGAGCTCGACTATCGCGTCTCGGTGCTGCCGACGATCTTCGGCGAGAAGATCGTCATGCGTCTGCTCGACAAAGACAACTTGATGCTCGATATGACCAAGCTCGGGTTCGAGCACGAGTCGCTGGCCAAGTTCGAGGACGCCATCGCGCAGCCCTACGGCATGGTTCTGGTCACCGGCCCCACCGGATCGGGCAAGACCAACACGCTCTATTCCGCCCTGTCGAAGCTCAACACGCCGGTGACCAACATCATGACCGCCGAAGATCCGGTGGAATTCAACCTGACAGGCATCAACCAGGTGCAGATGAAGGAGTCGATCGGGCTCAATTTCGCCGCTGCCCTGCGCTCGTTCTTGCGCCAAGACCCCAACACCATTCTGGTCGGCGAGGTGCGCGACTTCGAAACCGCGGAGGTGGCGATCAAGGCCGCCCTCACCGGCCATCTGGTGCTCTCGACCCTGCACACCAACGACGCGCCGTCGACCATCAACCGGCTGATGAACATGGGGATCGAGCCTTTCTTGGTCGCCACGTCTGTCCATCTGGTGGTCGCCCAGCGCTTGGTCCGAAGAGTCTGCACGTTCTGCAAAGAGCCGGTGGACGTAGCGCCGGCGACGCTCAAGAGCGCCGGTTTCAGCGAGCGCGAATCACGCACGTTGAAGCTTTTCCAAGGGCGCGGCTGCGAGCAGTGTGGCGACACCGGCTACAAGGGCCGCACCGGTCTCTACGAGGTCATGGAGATCGAGGACGAGATGCGTGAGCTCATCCTTTCCGGCGCCAGCTCGATCGAGCTGCGCGAAAAGGCGGTCGAGAACGGCATGATCACTTTGCGTATGAGCGGTTTACAAAAGATTCGCGACGGCATCTCGACGATCGACGAGGTCGTTCGCGAAACGGTTCTGTAGCCCCGGCCTGATCCATCGGCGATTCGTCACAACCCAAGCAAGGAGGGCATCCGCCGCGAATCGAATGGGCGTAAACTGAAGAGAATCCGGACCGGCCGGTCCGCAGAGTTCGCGCCCAAGAGAGGACTCGATGATCGATCTCCCCGCCTCCGCGTCGCCCGCCTCCCGCCGAGCGCTCCCGCGCCGGGCGCGGACTCTCGGCACATTGATTCTCTGCACGCCGATTCTCGGCACACTGTGTCTCGGCAGCCTGGTCGCCAGTGCCATCACCTCCACGGTGCTCGCCCAGAGCAGTACGACCTCGGAGAGCCCGGTTGCGACGCCGGGCGCCGAGCCCAAGCTCGACACCCAGGGGATAGCGACCGAGGCGCCCGTTGCGACATCGGCTGCTGCAGCACCTACGACGGCATCTGAAGGCGACGCGACGGTCGGTGTGTCGTCGACGAGCGCGGAGTCTGCCCCCAGCGAGGAGCCCGTATCATCGCGCCATCAGAATTGGCTCTTCGAGGTCGCGCCGTTGATCACCGCACCCGAGCGCGCCCTCTTCGCGACCCTCAAGAAGACCTACCAGCGAGACGCCTTCATTCAGCAGTTCTGGAAGGTCCGCGATCCCTTCCCCAAGACCTCACGCAACGAGCTCAAGGAGCGCTGGCCGGTCCGTGTCGCCGAGGCCAAGAGCCGCTACGGCAGCTTGACCGACGACCGGGCCCGGATCTATCTCGTCCATGGGCCGGCGGCCGGCGGTTTCGAGGTGAAGTGCACCAAGAAACACATCGCGGCGGAGGTCTGGGTCTACCAAGGCAGCGATACGGTGGATCAACCGGCGGCTCTCGTCTTCTACCGGCCGCGACTCAGTGCCGACGCCAAGCTCTGGAATCCGTCGAGCGGCGTGCTCGGTCTGCAGCAGTTTCTCGGACGGGTTCGCGGTTGCATCAACGGCAGTCGTCTGCAACAGCTGGTCGCGGTGATCAACTCCAACTATGACAGCTATGTCTCGACCCTCCGGCGTTATTTGGTCAAGCCGCGACCGCGCAGCCAGGAGTGGATCCACACTTTCGTCGCTTTCTCCACTGACCTACCGCCGGGCGCGGAGACCTTGGAAGGGGCGGTCGAGTTCGCCTATCTGGGACGGAACCAGCATCGAACCGTGGTCCAGGGGCTGCTCTCCATTCCGGTCGAGCAGGCTTCGGTAGGAGAGTACGCGGGTTATCGCTCGCACGATTTCCTCCTCACCGGCGAGGTCATTCGGGACGACACCCTGTTCGAGAGCTTCCGCTACAAATTTGGCACGCCAGAGATGGCGGCACAGGGGACGATCCCGCTGGCGTTTCAACGCTTTTTGCGCCCGGGCGATTACCGAATGATCCTCAAGCTGGAGGATCTCAACTCCAAGCGTGTTCTACGCCAGGCGCATCAGCTGAGCATCCCGCAGGTCGACGAGCTCTACGAGCTGCCGACTTTCCAGGACCCGCGCACCGAGCAGCTCTTTGCCGAAGCGACCGAGGCGATCGAGGCAGGAGAAACGTCGCTGCGCTTGATCCCGCCCCAGGGCGGTCTGCAGACTGGCTTCGTTCGATTCGACACTCTGGTCTCGGGCAGCGAGGTGGAGAAGATCCGCTTCTACCTCGACGACAAGTTCGTCCTGGCCAAGAATCGGCCGCCTTACAGTGTCGAGATGGATCTGGGCTCCTACCCCGATCTCCACACCTTGCGCGCCGAAGGGCTCGATGCGAACGGTGAGGAGGTGGCGAGCGACGAGTTGCTGATCAACAGCGGCGGCTACCGATTCGATGTCAACCTGATCGAGCCGCGCAAGGGCAAGCGCTACGCCAACAGCCTGCGTGCCCGCGCCGAAGTGACAATCCCCGAAGGGCGGAGCCTCGAGCGAGTGGAGCTCTATCTCAACGAGACCCTGGTCAGCACGCTCTACCAGGAGCCCTACGTCCATCCGATCATCCTGCCAGCGAACGAAGAGGTGGCCTACGTCCGAGCGGTAGCCTACCTGCCGGACGGCAACTCGACCGAGGACCTGGTCTTCATCAACGCCCCGGACTACCTGGAAGAGCTGGAGATCCAATTCGTCGAGCTCTACACCACGGTGCTCGACAAACAGGGACGACCGGTGGACGGGCTAGGGAAGGAGCGTTTCCGGGTCGAGGAAGACGGTGTGCGGCAGGCCATCGCCCGCTTCGAGAAGGTCCTCGATCTACCGATCCACGTCGGTATCCTGATCGACAACTCCGCCTCGATGGTCGGCACCTTGGGCGAGGTGCGCAAGGCGGCGCTCAGCTTCTTCCAACAGGCGATCAAGCCCAAGGATCGCGCCGCGGTGATCACTTTCAACAGTTTTCCGCACCTCGCTGTGGAGCTGACCAACGATCGCAGCGCCCTCGGCTCGGGTCTCGCCGGCCTGGTGCCCGAGGGCCAGACGGCACTCTACGACAGCGTGATGTTTGCCCTCTACTACTTCACCGGCATCAAAGGGCAGCGCGCCATTCTGGTGCTCTCCGACGGGCGCGACGAGTCGAGCCGTTTCGAGTTCTCGGAGACCCTGGAGTACGCCCGCCGGGCCGGTATCACGATTTATTCGATCGGCTTCCGGCTCAACGACTTCAGTGCTCGCCAGAAGCTCACCCGGCTGGCCGACGAGACCGGCGGCCGCAGCTTCCACATCCACGACATCACTGAGCTCGAGCCGATCTACAGCCAGATCCAACAGGAGCTCCGGTCGCAATATCTGATCGCTTACCAGTCGACGAACACCTCCGAGGAAGAGGACTTTCGCGCCGTCGACCTGACGATCGATGACAAGAGTCTCGTGGTCAAGACCCTGAGCGGCTACTACCCCTGATCGCCCGAGCGGCTACGACCCCTGATCGTAGGGCGGAAGGCTGCGCCACGGCATGGCACCTTCCCAGATGGAGCCCCGACGAAAAGACGACGCGTCGGACGGTTCGATGAGGACCTCGTAGGCGTCGGTCAATCGGTTCCAACGGACGACCGACTTGCCGCCGGCCAAGAACAGCCGTTCGCTGAGAGCCGAGTGCGGGATTCCCAGAGGAGCACCGCCCACGGCGAACGGTTGTAGCACTCCATGCCGAACATCGAGCTCGTAGGTCGTCCATCCGCGAAGGGTCGGAACACCGGGCCACCGGCTCGCCGGCACCGGCCCTCGGTCACCCTCGTCGAAGGCGATCCACAGGCGGCCGGGGGACGTCTCGCCGCCAAATCTGACCTCCCGTACCAACGGATGAGGGATTCGATGCTCCACCTGCCCTTCCGGCGAAACCACCAGTAGGGTCGACCGGAACGGGTCGCGGAACACCAGGACCAGTCGGCCGCTGGCGAGAGCGAATCCATGACTGGGGAACTTTCGCCAGGCCTTGTCGAGCTCGAGCAGCTGATCGCCTGTCGCACTGTCGAAGAGACCGAAGCCTGCCCGCGAGCCGCGTAGGTAGAGCAGTCGATCGGCACGCGGGTCGAGTACGCCTCGGTAACCGATCGGCAGACGACCGGTTTCGACCACTTGCAGATCATGGATGTCGAACTGACGGACACGGATCGTCCGCCCACTGGCCGAATCCTCGAACGACTCCTGAAACCTCACCCTCTCCGGTGACAGAAAGACCACGTGGGTCGGTTGGCTCGCCGCCACGACCGCGAGCTGACGGCCGGAGTCCAGGTCATGGACGGCGACCCGCTGCGCTTCCGCCAGGACGATGCGGCTGCCATCGGCAGAAAGGGCGATCCGGTCTGGCAGCCGATCGCTCGGCACCTTGGTGCGTTGGGGTGCCTGGGTGGGCTGGCGCAGATCCTTGCTCCAGATCTCACAATCGAGGGGCACCCGGCTCTCACAGCGCAGCCAGACGACTCGGCTACTGTCTGCGGCGAAGGTCACCCAGGGCCGGACGACGCCGAGGCTGCCGAGGCGCCAGGACGTTCCGTGGCGGGTATCGAGCAAAAAAGCGGCCTCGGAGCGCACGCGATGCCGCATCGGCCCGCCGGCGACCAGCCACTGCTCGTTCGGCGAGGGCTGGGTAAACGCGAGCTCCTCGAGATCGTCGATCCGGCCTGCAGCGATGAACTGAGCGTAAGCGTAGAAGCCCGCGGCGCCGAGGAGCAGCAAGGGCCAGAGGACCGCCGAAAGCCATCGGTGTCCGAGACCCGAGTCGGTTCGTCCACGCTGGAGTTGCACGGCGCCAGCAACCAGGAGGGTTCCCAGGAGCCAAAGCAGGAGAATCCACTCCATCCAGACCAGCGCTGCCAAGGCTTCTTCCCTGACGAAGATGTTGCGGGCCGCCGAGCCGACGGCCAAAACGACACCCAGCCCGGCCAGATCGACGAGCATCCAGGAGCTGCGGCTACGAACGATCGAAGACACTGCGTGGGCGATGACCAGAAGCGTCACGAGCACCAAGAGGTGTAAGCCCAACCGAATCGGAAACGAAGGCATGTCGGGCAGAGAGTTGGCGATCTTCAAGGTGAAGACTTGCCCCCGGCCCAGCACCGGCCAGGCTCTCTCTCCACTGCGGTTGGTGAATTGCTCCGCCCAGATTTCGTAGTCGATCACGACGGTCGGGGTCATCAACAGAAGTAGCGTCGCGCAGACCAGCAGCACCGCCGCCAGGACTCGGGAGGCCCAAAGCATCCGGCTCGGGATCGGACGAGAGAAGTAAAAGCCCAGTCGCCCCTCGCTCACATCTCGACCGACGATGGTGCTGCCCAGGATCAGCAGCGTGGCGCCACCAAAGAGGGTGACCAGGACAACGACCGCGACCGTGCGGAGGTCCTCGGGCGTGTAGCGCTCCGGGCCGCCGGGAAGATAGGGCACGATGACCGGCACCAGTCCCAACAGGCCGCCGGCCAGAAACAAGAGACGGCGCTCGTAGATCTCACGCCACAAGAGAGCTGCGAAGACTCTCATCGCTCGACCCCTCTCGGTTTGGCCTCGCCATCCGTCATCGCAATGACAATGTCTTCCAACGAGGCCGGCCACGACTCCGCACCCTCCACATCGGGTGTTTCGCGCAGGCGCTCGAAGCGCCGTTCATCGAAGTTCGCCACCAACGCTTCCACACCCCGGCCACGCGACCGCACGTCCAAGGGCTCCAGCCCTTCGAGCAGATCCGAGCCATCGCTGCGTCGATCGCCTCTGCCTTGCACCCGCCCGAACGAGACGTGGCGGAATCGCCCTTTCAGGTCTTCCAACGACTCGTCGAGCTGCAGCCGGCCGCTCTTCAACAGGCAAATGTCGGTCGCGATGCTCTCGATGCCGGGGAGGTCGTGACTGGTGACGAGTACCGTCAGCTCGCGGTCGGCCAGTTCGACGACCAGCTCTTCGTAGACCGCCCGGCGAGCCACCGCGTCGAGTCCCAGGGTCGGGTCATCGAGGATCAGGAGACGCGGCCGGGTCGCCAGGGCGAGGGACAGCATGACCTGCGCCTTCTGGCCCTTGGACAGTTTGGCGAACGCCGTCCGGCGCGGCACCTCGAAGCGCCCGAGTCGGGCGTCGTAGCCCACCGGGTCCCAGCGCGGGTAGAGATGGCGGCTGAAGCGCCCGAGCTGGCTTGCCGTCATCCCCGGCGGTGCATCAGGCTCCTCGGGAACGACACCGACGTTTTGCATCAGCTGGGCTCTATGCTGCCAACTGTTGCGACCGAAAATCGCGATGCGTCCTGCCGCGGGCTGCCGATGCCCCAGGAGGCAGCGCACGAGGGAGGATTTCCCAGCACCGTTGCGCCCCAACAGCGCACGGACCTCCCCGGCGGCGACCTGCAGCGAGACGTCCTCGAGGGCCAGGGTCTTGCCGTAGCGGACCGCGAGGGACTCGACGGTGATCACGGGTGGGTGTGGCCTTTCCATCGCGGTCTCATCCATCATCGTTGTTCTTCCCCGGCGACTGGCCGACCTCACGCAAGGCTGCACCCACCGCAGACAGGCTCTCTTCCGATGTTGCGCTCAGAGTCTTGGCGACGGCGGCATAGCGTCTGGCCGCATCGCGCAGCTTGCGCTGGCGCTCCTCCGCTGCCATCGTCGGCGGCTCGGACGAGACGTAGGTCCCCTCGCCCCGGCGCACGGTCAGAACGCCGGCATCTGCCAGCCGGCGGTAGGCTTTGGATACGGTCAGAGGATTGACCCGCAGCTCGCGGGCCAGCTCGCGAACCGAGGCCACGGGATCGTTCGGCCCCAGCGAGCCGGTGGCAATGAGACGATGCACCCCTTCTTCGATCTGCTTCCAGATCGGGATAGCGTCGGATGGATCGATACGGAGCATGGTGGCTTTTCGCTGAAGGTGGCTGTCTGACAGCTGTATTACAGTAGTAAAACACCTAGGTGAGAGTCAAGGGAGCCCAGGCTCGCGCGAGCCGCCTCTGCGGGCGCTTTGGGATATCGCGTCCAACGATCGTGTCAACGGCAAGGCGCCGTGCGAGATTCGACGCATTCGCCGGATTTTGGCGAGCGGGATACACTCTCGTTTTCCATGAGGAACTTGGTATGAAGAACGTCGCCTTCGTCGCGCCTTTCCCCTTCGAGACGACCCTGCGCTTCGTCAATGCTGCTGCCGAGCGCTCGGACGTCCGTTTAGCGCTCCTGAGTCAGGATCGCCTGGAGAAATTTCCCGCTGACTTACGGGCTCGCCTGGTCGCCCACCGCCAGCTCGACAACTGTCTCGATCCCGGCAAGATCAAGGCGGCCGTCGAGTCCTTGGCCCATCAGATCGGATCCGTCGACTGTCTGCTCGGAACGCTGGAGCAGTTGCAGGTGCCTCTGGCCGAGGTCCGCGAAAGACTCGGGATCGACGGCATGAAGGTCGATGCGGCCGAGAATTTCCGCGACAAGGCCCAGATGAAGAATGTGCTTCGCGAAGCGGGGCTGCCTTGTGCTCGGCATCGGCTGATCGGCACCGAGAGCGATGCCTGGAAGTTCGTCAGCGACGTCGGCTTTCCGATCGTCGTCAAGCCACCGGACGGCTCCGGCGCCAAGGCGACCTTTTCGGTCGACGACGACGACTCGCTACGCGCTGCCTTGAGTCAGAATCCGCCGCACCCGGAGCGGCCGCTCCTGGCGGAAGAGTTCGTCCAAGGCACCGAGCACTCCTTCGACGGCGTCTCGATCGACGGAGAGCTTGTGTGGCATTCCATCACCCACTACACGCCGACCCCTCTCGAGGTGGTGCGAAACCCATGGATTCAGTGGTGCGTCGTGTTGCCGCGGGAGATCGACGATCCGGCCTACGACGACATCCGCACCGTGGCCGCCCAATCGCTCACTGCCCTCGGCATGGAGACAGGCGTGTCGCACCTGGAGTGGTTTCGCCGCCCCGACGGTTCCCTGGCCATCTCCGAAGTGGGGGCCCGCCCCGGCGGCGCCCAGATCTCGAAGCTCATGTCCTACGCCCACGATTTCCATTTCTATCGCGCCTGGGCGCAGGTCATGATCGCCCACACGTTCGATCCCCCCGAACGCCGCTACGCCGCGGGGACCGCCTTCCTTCGCGGCCAGGGCCAGGGCCGCGTCAAAGCGATCCGAGGGCTCACGCAGGCCCAGCGGGAGGTCGGTCCGTTGGTGGTCGAGACCAACCTGCCGCGCCTCGGTCAATCGCCGTCGAGCTCTTACGAGGGAGATGGCTTCGTGATCCTGCGCCACCGTGAGACCGAGGTGGTGAAAGAAGCGCTCAGGCGCCTGATCACCCTCATCCGGGTCGAGCTGGGTTGAGCGGCTTGTTGCCTGCCGAGGGCCAGCGGTCGAGGCCAGCACGCCTCGGCGGTTGCGGTTTCTTGATTCGGTTTCGCGCTCTTTAGCGTATCTATGTTTGGAGGAACCATCACTGGAGAGCCGTCTTCGCCGACGCCATCTGCGAGACATCGGGCAATCGAAACCTTGGAGGAACCATGCAAACAAGACCTTTTTTCGCCCTGACGATCCTTTGCGGCTTCATCGCCGGCAACACCCTCGGCCAAGGGACGGCCGGGGAGGCTCTCGAGCGCGGCCCCCTGCAAGTGGGTGAGGTGGTGGAGCAACAGTTCGACACCGCGCATCCCTATTCGGGCCTCGGCACCAAGGGTTTTCAGCGCATCTCGAGCCAAGAGATCCATCTCCCTGGAGCAACTTATGTTGCCCCCCACTTCTCCCGCTTCGAGCTCGCTCCGGGCGACTACGTCATCGCGCGCTCGCCCGATAACCGACGAAGCTGGCGCTACGAGCGCTACGGCAAAGGCGAGCTGGGGAAGACCGACGGCTTCTGGGGTATTCATGTACCTGGCGATCGCATGGTGCTCGAGCTCTACAGCCGAGGCTTCAACCAAGGCTTCGGCTACACGGTCGACCGTGTCGCGCGCGGCTCGGTCTCGATCTATCCGGTGCCTGAGGCCATCTGCGGTGCTGACGATGCCGACTGGGCCCAGTGCTACATCGACACGGAGCCTGAGGTTTACGAAGAAGCCAGAGCAGTGGCCCGCCTGCTCATCCAGGGTACCGGCCTCTGCACCGGTTGGCTGGTCGGCGACGAAGGGCATCTGTTCACCAACAACCACTGCATCTCGACGGCGGCGGCGGCGGCGAACACGAATTTCGAGTTCATGGCGGAAGGCGCGTGCGGCGAATTCTGCGGCCAGCTGCAATGCCCGGGGGATGTCGTGACGACGATGTCGACGCTCATCCAAACCAACAGCACCATGGACTACACCTTGCTGCTTCTCGACACCAATCCAACCGCCACCTACGGCTTCATCCAACTCCGTGAAACCGGTCCGGTGGTTGGTGAGCGGATCTACATTCCGCAGCACCCCAGCGGCAATGGCAAGCGGATCGCATTGGAATCGACCGATTCTCACGACCCAACCGGCTTTGCGCAGCTCGATCAGATCCTGCCAGGTGCCGGAATCCTTGGTACCTATTACGCGGATACCAGCGGTGGTTCCTCGGGCTCACCCGTTCTGGCTTACGACGACCACTGTGCGGTGATCCTCCACCAGGGAACTTTTGGCTGTGCCGGCGCGGGGAACGCCGGCAACGTCGTCGACCAGATCATTACCGATCTCGGATCGAATCTACCTAACTCGGCCTTGTGTAGTGCCGATTCGATTTTTGCCGACGGCTTCGAGTCGGGCAACACCAATGCCTGGTGACCCCAGCTGGTGAAGGGCACTTGCGGCGAGCCAAGGCTGGACCGCTCGCCGCAAGCCTCCGCTGATCGCCTCGGATCGCGCCCGGATCCGGCCCGTGCTCCCGGCTGCGTCTCGTATAATCGATCACCAGCGACAACAGGAGACCTCAGCGCGGCATGCACTCTGGGAAATGATCAGCAACGTAGCCGATTCGAGTCCCGCCTTTTACCAAACGTGGCCCTTCTACGCCGCCTGCGTTGTGGTCATCGCTCTGCTCGCACGTGGCATCACGCGCTTCCGCCTGCGGCGATTGGAGCGCCGCAATGAGCAGCTCCGCCGCATGCAGCGCGAGCTCGAGGCCAAGAACTCGGAAGTCGAGGCCAAGAACGTCGAAGTCGAGGCCAAGAGCGAAGAGCTCCAACGCTTCACCTATGCCGTCTCCCATGACCTGAAGAGTCCTCTGATCACGATCCAGGGCTTCCTCGGCTACCTGGAGCGCGACCTGGCCAGCGGCGACGCCGAGCGGATCGCTTCGGATATCCGAAAGATCCGCGGGGCGGCAGAAAAGATGCAGAGCTTGCTGGGGGAGCTATTGCAGCTCTCGCGCATCGGCAGCGTCGCCAACACCTTGGAGCAGGTCGATGTCGGCCAGCTGGCAAAGGAGGCGGTGGCACTTGTCGCGGGTCAGATCGATGCGCGAGGCGTCGAGGTGGTGATCGCTCCCGACCTGC
>JBCCGX010000065.1:0-17692 GCA_039029035.1 Acidobacteriota bacterium
CGACGAATACGATGCGGCGAAAGTCATGGGCCTGGCGTCATTCGGTGATCCCTTGTACTTCAGTGAGCCGTGGGAACGGCTGGTGCAGGTCGGTGCGGACTTCACTATCGATGACGATGTGGTGCGATTCCGCTGTCGCGATTTCTCGCCTCTGGAAGAGCTCTTCGGACTGCCCCGGCGGACCGAGCCCATCCAGGAGGTGGATGCCAACAACCAGCCCTATGCCGATGTCGCCGCCGGCCTCCAGCGGGTCACCGAAGAGACCGTCCTGGCCTTGGCACAGAAGGCGGCGGAGGTGCACCCCAAGCATCTGTGCGTCAGTGGGGGAGTGGCGCTCAATTGTGTCGCCAATGGCCGGTTGTTGCGCGAAGGCCCCTTCGACGAGGTGTTCATCGAGCCGGCGTGCAACGACGGCGGGACGGCCATCGGCGCCGCCTACTACATCCACAACTGCCTGCGCGGCGGTGAGCGGGTGAAGGCGAATGGTTCGGCCTACCTCGGACCGAGCTTCGCGCGCACCGACAGCCAGGACCTGCTCGACGCCCAGGGTCTGCGCTACGACGAGAGCGACGATGTCGAGCGCCGTGTTGCCGAGCTGATCGCCGAAGGCTACGTCATCGGCTGGTTCCAGGGTGGCATGGAAATCGGCCCTCGCGCCCTAGGCAATCGCAGCATCCTGGCCGATCCGCGTAGCGCCGACACCGTGACCCGGCTGAACAACGCCACCAAGCACCGCGAGCCCTTCCGGCCGTTCTGCCCCAGCGTCTTAGAGGAGCATGCACACCTCTGGTTCGACTGTGGCGAGAAGCTCGACCACCCGGCGCGCTACATGCTCTCGACCTACGACGCGCGGCCGGAAAAGCGCGACGCGATCCCGGCCGTGGTCCACGTCGATGGCACGGCGCGCATGCAGGCGGTCAGCAAGACGTCGAATCCACGCTACTACCGCCTGATCGAAGCGTTCTACCAACTGACCGCGGTGCCGATGGTGCTCAACACTTCGTTCAACGACCAGGAGCCTATCGTCTGCACGCCGGAAGACGCCCTGCAAACCTTCCTCAAGACACAGATCGACTACCTGGTCATGGACGATTTCATCGTCGCCAAGCAAGACAACCTCGTCGCCACCACGGTGCCCGACGTTCCCCTGGAAACCTACTTCGAGAAGCTACGCTGATGCAGACTCAAATCGACAGCCTCGACCAGCTCGAGCTCTTGCAGGCTCCTGAGCTGACCCTTTACAGCACCGCCGGCCGGGTGATCTCGGTCCGCCAGTTCGCCCGCGAGACCCTGGGGCATTTGAGCCCTGAAGAGCAGATCATCCTGCGCCGTCAGCTCGACGCCCTACCGGGTGAGGAAGATCTACCTTTCGAGCGACCGGTGCTGCGCACCCGAGCCCTGGCCGACGGTCGGGAAGAGCTGCCGGCTCGGCGCTCGGGGGCGCGTTCGGCCTTCGTCCCCAGCCTGGGCCTCAAGCTCAAGGGCTGCCGGCCCGAGAAGGCGGAGTTTCCGGAATGGGCGCTCGACGACCAGTTCGAGCTCCAAATCCGCAAGATCCCCTTCGGCGTGCTCGAAGCCGAAGGGGTGGCGCGCGAGATCCTCTCCTACTGCTTCCTGAAAGAGTTCGATCTGCCGCTGGCGCAAACGCCGGTGGCGGTGTTCGAGTACGGCGAAGCGGGCGCCAACGGCTACGCCCTGGTGAGCGCGGTCAACAGCGACGAGCGACTGGAGTCGCGCCTCGACTGCGGCGGTATCACCGTGCATCGGCTGCTGCGCCTCTCCGGCTCCGGGGATCGCCCCGGGCTGCTCGGACGAGAGGTGTCCCTGCATGGGATCGAGCAGGCGCGTTACATCGACTGTAAGGCCAAGATGCTGGCCGATCTCAATTTCAACGGCGGTTTTCGCGGCGTGCTCAACAGCAACATCGGCAACGACATGGTCGAAGGGGGCGACGTGGTGGCGCTGTGCGACTTCGACGATTTCTCGATCCGACAGCTGCCCCAGGCCGAGGATACGCCGGCCATTCGCCAGTTCGTCATCCGGGCGATTCTCGAGCTCTTGAAGTCGAGCCTGCCGATCGTCGACTACGTCGACCTGACCGATCTCGAGAGCAGTGAGGCCAAGCGAACGCTCGCCGCGAGCTACCGCGACAAGAGCTCGCTCTTCCAAACCTATGCCGATCTGCTACTCGAGCGCTCGCGCCACCAGGGCTGGCCGGCCGGTCTGGTGGAGCAGGCGATCGACGAGGCCTTCGAGCTGGATGTCGCCTTCGAAATCCTCCAGGAGTTGATACCCAACTCGGTGACGCTGTCAGAGTTCACGCTCGAATCCTGTTACGTGCCGCACAACTGAAAGACGGGAGTATCCATGGGTGCCTTGAAGCAAGATCTTCGCTATGCCTTGCGCAGCCTGCGCCGAAACCCTGGCTTTACCACCGTCGCGGTCCTCACCTTGGCCCTGGGTATCGGTGCCAACGGCGCAATCTTTACCGTCGCTCGCAGCGTGTTGCTCGAGGCCCTACCGTTTCCAGGTTCCTCGAAGGTGATCTGGGTTCACAATGACAACGAGGGGCTGGGCATTCGGCATTTCAATCTGTCGGCTGCCGATTTTCTGGACATTCAGGAGAAGAACGGCGTCTTCGAGTCGATGGCCGCGGTGATGAGCGCCAACTTCAGCCTGACCGGCGAAGGATCGACACCCCAGAGGGTCTCTGGACTGCAAGTCACGGCGGACTACTTTCGCGTCTACGGAGCTCAGCCGCTGATCGGTCGTACCTTCAGTGGCGACGACGAGAGCTCGGGTGCGGAGCGAGTCGTCATCCTCAACCATGGATTCTGGCAGCGCCAATTCGGTGGCGCCGATGTGCTCGGTCGCAGGGTGTCTCTCGACGGCGAGTCCTACGTCGTGATCGGCGTCATGCCGCCCCATCTGCAGGTAGCACGGGATCTCTATGTGCCGCTCAGCGTCGAGTACGACCCGTTGCGCCGGGGATTGCGCGCCTTCACTGCCTTTGGTCGCTTGGCAGACGGCACGACGCTCGAAGCCGCCGAGGCCGAGCTCGGGCGCCTCGCCGCGGCACTCGCCGCCGACTACCCGGACACCAACACGGGGTGGACCTTGGGTGCCGATCGGTGGGAAGAGGTGTTGAACGAAGCCCTGCGGCCCAGTTTGCTCTTGCTGGCGGCCGCCGTTGGCCTGGTGCTACTGATCGCTTGTGTCAACGTCGCCAACCTGTTGCTGGCGCGCATGGCCTCGCGACAGCGAGAGATCGCCTTGCGCGGGGCTCTTGGCGCCGGGCGTTGGCGCTTGATACGGCTCTTTCTCACCGAGTCGGTCGTATTGGCCGTGATCGGCGGCGGCCTGGGCCTCCTGGTGGCGGACCGAGCGACCCGTCTGTTGGTCCGGATGAAGGCCGATGAACTCTCTGATTTCGAGTCGATCGGCGTCGACAGCACGGTGGTGCTCTTCACTCTCGGGCTGTCCCTGACTACCGGCCTCCTGTTCGGGCTCTTCCCGGCGCTGTTGGCTTCGCGGCGGGACATGGGGGCGAGACTGAAGGAGGGTGGCCGGGGGCAAGCCGGCGCCCGTTCGGGTCGCTGGGCTCGCGGCGGCCTGGTGATCGCGGAGGTCGCGATCGCCGTCTTGCTGCTGGTCGGCGCCGGGCTGCTCTTGCGCAGCTTTCACCAACTGTCGACCGTCGATCCCGGTTTCGATCCGGGTGGCGCTCTGGGGGCACAGCTACAACTGCCCCAGCAGACCTACGGCAGTGATCCACTGCGAACTCTGCGCTTCTACCGCGAGGTCATGGAGCGGGTGAGGGCCCTGCCCGGCGTGCAGCGCGCCGCCGCGGTGGCGCCACTGCCGCTGATCGGAGATCGGTGGGTGCTGGGCTTCGTCGTGCAGGGCCGGCCGTTGCCGGAGCCCGACGAGTGGCCGCGAGCGGACATGCGAGTCAGCACCGGAAGCTACTTTGGAACGATGGGCATCCCTCTGCAAAAGGGCCGTACTTTCGTCGAGCAAGATGACATGGAGGCACAGCGAGTGCTGGTGGTCAACGAGTCGGCCGCCGAGCGTTACTGGCCGGGGCAAGACCCCCTCGGCGAGCGTGTCACCTTCGACAACCCGCAAGGCGAGCAGATTACCTGGTGGACCGTGATCGGCATCGTCGGGGATGTCCGGCACCAGGATCTGGCGATCGATTCCGGACCGGAGATGTATCTGCCGTACTCGCAGTTCCCGGCGGTCAATGCGACGGTCTTGGTCAAGACCGCCACCGACCCCTCGGTGCTGGCCGATCCCTTGCGCGAGGCGATTGCGGCGGTCGATCCGGAGTTACCGCTGTTCAACGTCCGGACGATCGACAAACTGGTCGAGGATTCCATGGCGCAGCCGCGCAGCAACAGCCTGCTGTTCGGCTTCTTCGCCGGCCTTTCCTTGTTGCTGGCGATTCTCGGCGTCTATGGCGTGATCAGCTTTCTCGTCAGTCGCAGGGTCCGCGAGCTCGGCGTGCGCCTGGCCCTCGGTGCGCCACGTGAGAGCTTGTTTGGCCTCGTCCTGGGGCAGGGCATGCGCCCGGTGTTGCTTGGCGTCGTCTTCGGACTTGCGGCAGCGTTCTACGCCAGCCGGTGGATCGCCAGCCAGGTGTACGAGGTGAGCCTGACCGACTCCGCCACCTATGGGGTGGCGGCGTTGGCCATGGCCGCGGTGGGTGCGCTCGCTTGCGTCCTGCCCGCCGTGCGTGCGACGCGGGTCGATCCGGTCATCGTCTTGCGGGAGGAATGACCGGTCAATAGTCGATCTTGAACGTCATGGCGACGCGATCGTCTCCCCAGTCGGTGTGCGTCCCGGCCTGGTATGGCGGCGCGTCGGTGGCCCTGAGGGTGATCAGATTGGTCGAGAGCTTGCGGTCGCCGCGGTCTTCGAGCGCCGCGCCTAGAGAATTGAAGGCCGAGCCGATGACGTCCTGAATCGCTTTCGCCTCCGGTGTGATGAGGCCCTCCGCCGCGGTCGCAACGTCGTCGGCGGTGGTGGGTTTCGAGGTGGCCGTGACTGTCGTTCCGTCGGTGCTGGTACCGGTGGTGGTTGTCGTGGTGGTCGTGGTGCTAGTGACGGGGGAGGTCTCGTCTTTTTTCGCGGTTCTCAACTTCCTTCGATTGCTCAAGACGCTACCGACATCTGAGCCCAGGCTGCTACTGACCTTCTGCATGACGTCGGACATCGACTTGCCGATCTCCCGTTCCCCGCCGTGGGAGCGCATGACCGCCAGGTAGAACGAGACGATCGGGGTCGGCGCCTGGTAGTAGAGGGGAAAGCCGCCGGGGAAGGCCTTCTTCTCGTTCTTGCGGAGGGTGAAAACTGGCGAGACGAAGGCGTTCAGCCAGTCGCTGAGCTCCGAGTCGGCGGAGCCGGACGCACCTTTGCCGGGCATGATCGAAGTCAAGGCGGGGTTTATCGTCGCATGTGACGTCGTCGGCTGACCGGTCAAGTTCTCGAGCAGCAGGACGAAGTACAGCGGCTGATGCCGATGGCCGTGGAGCAGGGTGACGCTTTCGAGGTTGATCTGGAGGACTTTAGGCGCGCTCTGCGCCGGCGGGGTGGTGCCCTGAGGGCTCTGTGTCGCGGTCATGGACGCTCCTTCGAAGTGGGTCAGAAAGATTTGTCCTAGTACGCGCAGGGCGGTGTTTTTCTGGAACATCGGGCGCAGCCGATTCAGCCTATTGCCCGGGACATGTCTCAACTTCTCGCCTGCCTTGTGGGCCCAATTCAGCTTCTCTTCGGCAGATGTTCGAGCGCCTGTGCAGAGTCGGTCGTGGGGCTCGACGTCGCGTGGGAGGAAGCAGTCGCCATCCTCATCGCTTAGGATTTCGAGAGGATCCTCTATCGCGGTCAGGTTGTCCGCCGGTTGGAGCGCAGCTCAGCGCTCAAGTCGACCATCCAGGTCTTCGGCTCGCGTCGGCCGAAGACCGATTCGCGGTGCGGTCGGCTGTTGTGCGATTGGCGAGCGTAGGTGTCCAGCGGCTCGCATCGACACGTCACTCCGCGTAAAGTTCTACAATGTCTTCAAGGCAGTATAGGTGGGTCTTTCGCGCCCCGGGCGAGTCTTACATCCGGTCCTGGATCCTCCAGCGCCAGTCCGTCCGGATACGCATCAGCTCCGGACGGCCCGGGCGAGAAAAAGAAATCGAGAACTATCGAGTTCGCAGCAAGAAAGCCGCGGAGGATCGCTGCGCAGAGCTGCGCCGTCAACAACGAGCTGACGGCTGGATCCTGGCGGCGAGCGAGGCGAAGGAAGAGGGCGGCTACCACAGCCGGTGGTCCGGCATCCCGGTCAAGGGAGCCCCGCTTGCACCGCCCGGAGACGTGGTGATTTTCGCTCACCCTGCTCTCCCGGCCAAGAGACGGGTTGTCGACTTGATAACCGCCGTGCGCGCTGGCGATGTCGATGCCGCACGCGGTTACCTCGCGGCCGGCGCCAGCCCCGACCAACTCCACGAACAGTCGATTTCCATGCTGACTCTGGCCGCCTACCACGACCATCTGGAGATGCTGGACGTGCTACTCGACGCCGGTGCGTCCTTGAGCCCGCCTGGAGCACCGCCCCTCGAGGCCGCAGCGGCCCGCGGCCATGAATATGCCGTCTGCCGGCTCGTCGAAGCCGGCGCTGATCCGGAGGCGATGGCTTCGGCCCTTCACGCGGCCTTGAGATTGTGGCGACCGAAGATCGCCAAGCTGTTGATCGAGCTCGCCGCCGACGTCAACACTCTCGACAAAGAGGGCCGATATCGCCCGCTCGACTATGCCTTGGCGCGCGGCGACCATGCCATGATGCGCCGACTCACTGAACGCGGTGCCTGCATCGGAGGCCTGCCCGAGCCACCACTCAAGACTTTCCGGATGGACGATCTCTTCGCAGCGATCGATGCCGGCGACGTTGATCGAGTCCGGCAGCTGCTCGACAGTGGAGTCCGGGTCAAAAGTAAGGGATTCCTCGAACCGAGGCCCTTGGCGGCGGCGGCAGAAAAAGGCCATGTCGACATGGTGCGGCTGCTGCTCGAGGCGGGAGCCGACCTCGAAGGATCCGTTCACGCAGCGGCGCGCGGCAATCACCTCGAGGTGGCACGGGTGCTGTTCGATGCCGGCGGCTTGGCCGACGATTACGACGAAGAGGCCGCCACGCCCTTGATGACCGCCGCCCATGCAGGCTTTCTCGACATGACTCGGTTATTGGTCGAGCAGGGCGCCGACGTCGATCACCGGGACAGCAGCGACACGGCTGCCTTGATCTGGGCCGCTTTGCGAGGCCATACCGCGGTCTACCGTTTTTTGCGGCCCCTGACCCGTGACGCAGAGATCCTTGCCGAGTCCGAGAAGCTCTTTCGACGACGGCGCGGAAAGCGCCGGTCCTGAGAGCCCGCTCAGAGCTTCTTCTCCTGTCTTAGGGGCGCACAGCCGGCCTAGGATCGTGACTGCAGCTCCTCGATCAGGTCGACCATCCAAGTCTCCGGCTCACGTCGGCCGAAGACCGATTCTCGATGCGGTCGGTTGCTGTCCGATTGGCGAGCGTAGGAGTCCAGCGCCCGGCCGCGTGCACAGGTTGCTTCGAGGTCCGCTCCGCGCTCCGCCAGCCAGCAAACACGATCCTGGTCGCCTTTCAGCATGGCAAGCATGATCATCGTCCTGCCCTCGTCTCCCCGCGAGTCGATGGCCGCGCCGCTCTCGAGCAGCGCTTCGACTCGATGCCAACGGCCTTCCGAAGCGGCCATGGCGGCAAGCTCGTTGGCCTTCTCGCGCCATGCCTCACCTTCGAGCTGCCCAAGCTCCTCGTCGGCCGCTTTGTCCAGACCGAGATGCTGCGTCAGCAAGTCGATCGCCTCGGCGTGGCCACCGGCGCGAGCCCAGTCGATCACTGACTTGAACGGCCTCTCGTCTTGACGTGCTCGGGGATCTGCCCCTAGCGCGAGCAATCGTTCAATCAAGCCAACGTCGCCGAGACGAGCTGCCCACATAAGTGCGGTAGTACTGTTTTGATCGCGAATAGAAGGATCCGGATTCTTCGCGAGAAGCTCCTTGGCATAGGCATTGGCTTCGTAGGACACAGAGAGGACCAACTGAAGCCCTGCGACCATGGCAGATCGCTCCTGACTCGCGCCCGCGAGGCGCTCCCTCAGTGTCTCCCATCTCTCCTCGCAGACGAGGTCGAGAGTTTCGCTATACTCCAGCTCTTCACGATCAATCGCTCTTCTCAGAGCCTGGGCGAGACTCTCCAGTCGAGTCCTCTTGGCTTCGTCCTTGCGACGTTTGGAGGCAGTCTGCACTTTTTTGGCCGACCTTTTTAGAGTCGCTGCCTCGAGCTTTGTAGCTCCTTCACCAACAATCCTTGGCACCAGCGACTCCGCGATGATCTGAAGGTGCCCGACCCCCCTTCGGTCCAGAGCAGCTTCGAGAGCCTCGCCCAACCAGATCAAATCCACTTGCTCGATCCCTTCGGCGGAATAGATCTGACGCATCACTTCGAGACCGGCATAGCTTGGTGCTGCAACCACCGGCAAGTAGACTTCATCATGGTAGGTGACGCCGGCTCCGATGCTCGCGCCGGCTTCCAGTAGACGCTGGACTACTTCAGTCTGGTCCGACTCGATCGCCGCGACAAGCGCGCCCTTTTCGCCAATCTCAGGGATAGAACCGCGGCTCAACAACTCCTCGACGATCTTGCTGCTACCGGCCTTGGCAGCCATTCCCAAGAGACTGTAGCCGTCAGCCAAGTCAACCGAGTTTGGATCGAGGCCTGCATCCAGCCGGCGTTGTAGATCGTCGAGGTCATCCCTTTTCAGTGCTTTCCGAAGCCCTCTAGAGAACTCCACATTGACCCAGGGCATACCTTCTCCTCCACTTGGGATTCGTGATCGTCAAAATGACGCCTGCGACCTTTGCCTTACGGATCAGCTTTTCCATCCTCTTGAACTGGTACTTTCGGCTGCTTGAAGAAGCGAATAGGAAGGTCAGATTAACGGGCTTACCATGTTTTCTCGCGTGTTTGTAGATCGCCTTCCTTTGACCCTCCCTATCTCCAGGTTGGTGGTAGTTTTCGTAGAAACGATGGATGCTGTACTTGACCTCTCCCGTGATCAAAGTCGTGCCGTCGTCTCGGGGCGGCTCAAGTCGGCCGGCTCGGGGTCGCGGGTGAGGAAACGGCCGGTAGCCGGGTCGTAGTCGCGGGCGCGCAGGTGGTAGAGACCCGTGGTGGTTTCGAGCCATTCGCCGTGGAAGCGGAAGTCGCCGCTGGGGCCGGCGTCGGCGGCTTCGATCGTGGTTTGGCGCACGGCGCCGAAGGGGTCGTAGTCGACGGTGCCGACGAGGCTGCCGGCACTGTCGGCGAGGGCGATGACCGAGCCCAGGCCATCGCGCAGGGTAGTATACGGTCGGCCCGCCCTCGACGAAGCGGGCGATTGGGGCGGCTCCGGCCCGAACGTAGACGGTAGTCCGAGCGGGCTCCCGCACCAGGTGGACGGATTCCAGGCCGCCGCCGAGGGCCGGGGCGACAACGAATCGCCGGGTGTGGCCGTTTGCGGTGGCCGAGATACGGCGCCCCTCGGCATCGTAGGCGTAGGCTTGGTCGCCGGTCGAGCCGGCGGCTTCAACCAACTGGTCTTCGAGGTCGTAGGTCAAAGTCCAGTCGCCCCCGGGGCGATCGATCGAGGCGACGCGACCCGTCGTGTCGAAGCCGTACGACTCGACCGTTACGCCGGTCGTGGCGACCTCGGTGAGTTGGAAGCCGGGGTCATAGGTCAGGTCGTAGGTAGTGCCAGCGCGCTCTTCGTGGTTGCGGTTGCCGTCGGTGTCGTAGGTCCAAGCGTTGTCTTCGAAGAGCGTGCCGGCGGCGGCGTAGCGTCGTTCGGCGATGAGTCGCATCGCGTCGTCATAGTCGAGCTCGATAGCCAAGCCTCCTCACGCTCGATCCGCGACGGCTCACCAGTTGCCTCGCAGGCAGGGGAGCCAGCTGCCAGATTGGACGATCCTCACTAGCTCTTCGGCCGACGCCTTAGCGGCAGCCAGCATCTCGCGCCACCACGAACCGACGGCTTCGGCACGGTTGCTGAGGGCATCGTTCGTGCTTCAGAGACGACCCTTGGCTGGCGATACCTCGACCCCGGCGGCAGAGGTATCGGCCGTCAACTCGGTCGATGAAGCGCTTCTCGGCTCGCAACGGGAGTCAGAGGCCCGAGACTTACTTCAGTGGCCACAGATCCGCTTGGGTCACGCACTAACGTGACGAACAGCTACCGAGTGGCTGATTGAGAGCGCCTCAGCGCGGCGAGCCCAGGGCGGTCGAACGCGCGACTTGGCCGGCAGATCAACGCTTCCTCACCGCCTTCCCAGGGCCGATCTGTACAATGACTAGAAAGAGCCGGTGGGTGAGGCCTTCCTGGATCAAGCGCTGCCACTCAGCCTGAGTACCGCCATGCCAGGCGAGCAGAACAACGAAGGGAGCCCCCTGCCAACCTTTGGCGTGTTTGCGGATAGCCTTCCACTGCTCCGGCTCATATAGCAAGTTGGTCGGCACGAAGTAGCGGGAGTAGAAATCAGAGACGCTGCCCTTGATCTCAGCGGTCACCAGACCTCGGCCTCCGCCGGTGGGTCGGCCTTGCTTGACGTAGAGATCGGGCTCGCGACCGCCCGGAATGCTGACCCCTTTGGCCGGGTTGTTCCTGTTGTTGGGCACTGGGCAGCCCCAGCCGTCCGCCAGCGGAGCGCCATCTTTTTCCGAGAAGGAAGGCTCGAACCACACCCAGGCAGGATCGCGGAAGACGAAGCAGACAGCCCGCTGGACTCCCCGCTCGAACTTCAGCCAGAACTGGTATCCTGGCTGATCGTCGAGCCAGCCGATCGGCGAGCCCATGTAGAGGGGGATCACGGACTGGAACGACTGCACCATTACCTCGCCGATGGCGGTCGAGATCTCTTCACGGACCTTCTGTCGAATCATGTGTAGCGCAGTCCCCCGAACGGCGCTCAAGATACCCCGGATAGTAAAGCTGATGTTGACCGACACGATGCTGAACTGGCCACTGGGGTCGCGATAAACGTGGGGATTGGCGAGGGCGAAGAGGTATGGGTTGGTGCTCTCGGGCAGATGCTTTGCGGGCAACGCACTGTCTCGACTCAAGAAGAGCCCGGTGTGCGGATCGTACTCCCGGGCACGCAGGTGGTAGAGACCGGTCGTCTCCTCCAGCCACTCGCCGTGGAACCTGAAATCCCCGCCGGCGCCCATTGGACTGGCAGGGTTGCCGGTGGACGAGAGCAAACGGCCGAAGCTGTCATAGTCGAAATTGGCGACTTGGGAACCGGCACCATCGGCGAGACCGATCACGCTGCCCTGCCCATCGGTCAAGTAGTAAACTGGGCCGTCCGGGCCGAAGCGCATCAGAGCCTGCTCGCCGGCAAAGACATAACCCGCCACCAGGTTGCCGGCGCCATCGGTAATCAGGTGCGGCGCGTCAAGGCCATCACCGGCCGCTGGTGCCATCAGGAAGCGCCGTTGGGGCCCCGAACCGCCGGCTGACACCCGGCGCCCGAGAGCATCGTGAGCGTAAGTCACGCTGCTGCCGCCGATACTGTCGCTGAACGAAGTCACAAGGCCCTTGGGATCGAAGCTCAGGCTGGCGTCGAGCCCGTCACGACTGAAGGCCACCAGGCGCCCGTCGACGTCGTAGTCGTAGTTCTCGCTGCCCGCTGGTCCGCTGATCGAGGCTAGTTGAAAGCCTGGATCGAAGCTGGCTGTCGCGGTCCCCGCGGCATCGGTGCGGGTAAGCCGGTTGCCCGCCAGGTCGTAGGTGTAGCCGACCGACTCGACGGCAACGCCGTCCGGATCGATGCGGGTCTCGCCGACGATCCGGAGGGCGTCGTCGTAAGCGATCTCGACGGCGCTACCGTCTTCGTAAGTGATACGGGTCGGCTCGCCGATGCCCTGGCGCTGGTAGCTGCGGGCGGCGAGCACTGCCCCTCCGGCGTCCCGATGGACGATCTCGGTCAGTTGATCGCGATCGTCGTAAGTGAAGGAAGTGGTGACCCCGTTGGGTAGGCTGCGTTCCACCAACCGGTTGACTTGATCGTAGTCGAAGGTGGTCAGACCGCCGCTGGGATCCCGTAGAGACACCAGATTGCCAACTCCGTCATAGGTGTAGAGGCTCTCGTGGGTCACCCCATTGGTTTCGGTTGCCCGTACCGCCGTCACTCGACTGAGGAGATCGCGCTCGTAGACCACCTTCTCAGCACCGGGAGGATCCTGCACCGTGAGGTTGCCGTGGACGTCGTACCCATAGACGGTGGTACCCGCTGAGCTGCTGCTGGAGGTCAGCTCGTCGTTGACGTTCCAGGTCATCGAGACGCTCTCCCCCGCAGACGTCTCGCGGCCGGTGACCCGGCCGAAATCGTCGTAGGTGAAATCGACGGTGGCGCCGGAGGGCAGGGTCAGCCGGGTCACTTCGTCGCCGACACCGAGGTCGAGACGGGTCGTGCCGCCGTCGCCGAAGGTCACAGTCCGAAAGTCTGGTCCGCCACCGAAAACGACCGTTTCGTCGTTAGGAGCGCGTATCGACATTGTCGTACCGTCGAGGTCGAAGTGATACAGCTGCCCTGCCAGCTCTGTAGCGGCTGCGAGCCGGCCGTTGAGGTCGTACTCGAATCGGCGCCTACGCTGCCCCTCGTCGGTGACTGCAGTAACGAAGTCCTCGGCGTCGTCCACCAAACCGCTCAGAAGGTATTCGAACTCGCGGGTAGCGCCGTCCGGGTGAACAATACGCCGCAGGAGCCCATCTGGACCGAACTCCTGTCGCGTTTCGCGCGCGAGCGGGTCGACAATCGTTGTCGACAAGAGCTCGTACTGCCAAGACCACGTATTGTCGTTGGCGTCTGTCAGACTCGCCAGCTCGCCGTCGACAGCGTAGCTCATTGCGGTGCGGTGGTCGAGAGCATTGATACGCTCCAGCACGCGGCCGGCCCGATCGTAGACTAGACGGGTCTTTCCACCATTCGGTGCAGTGATCTCGATCGGCCGGCCGGCGAGATCGTACTTGTAAACAGTCGGCCTCCCCAGCCGATCCTCCAATGATGTCGGCAGCCCCGAGGCGTCGCGCTCGACATCCATTCTCGCGCCGTTGGCCAGCTCCAGGGTCGACATCCGGCCACTCGCATCAACGGTACGCCGGATGGTACCGATGGTCGGACTGTCGATCGAGGTCCACTGGTCGCCGGCGCCGTAGCCGTAGGCGAGATAGTCGTTCGGTCCGTAGTCGACCCGGGTGTTGCGCCCGAGACCATCGTAGGTGAGAGTCCACGGGGTCCCACTGTCCAAAGCCATCGTCAACAGCTGTCCAGTTCCGTCATAGGTCGATTCGATCGTGCCGCCCAGTCCATCGTCGATGGTTTGAGGCTGTCCGAGGGCGTCGAAGTTGGAGTAAGTCATCCGGACGAAGGGGTTCTCGTAGGCTTCGAGTGCCCCGTCGGCTCGGAACTCTTGAGACCAAAGCAAGTTGCCGTCACCGTCCCGATAGGTCGTGGGGTTGCCGTTGAGGTCGTACTCGATCTCGATCCGGGCGCCGGTCGCCAAAGTGACGGTGGACAACTGCTCACCCTGGTAGTCATATACGGTCGTGTGCTCCGCGGCTGGCTCGCCTGGTGCATGAGGCGTGATCTCGCGGATCAAACGGCCCTGGGAGTCGCGGATGAACTCGGTCACCGCGCCCACAGCGTCGGTCACTTTTGTGACCTGACCGAGGCTGTCGTATTCGAATTGGACGGTCCCGTCGAGAGCGTCTGTCATCTTTGTGACCTGTCCGCGTTGGTCATAGGCGTAGGCAATCTCGCGGCCGGCGGCATCGGTCCACACCTGAGTGTTGGTATCGAAATCGTAACGCACCTGATTGCAGGCACTATCGATTCCACAGGTCCGCTCCAACCGATTGTCACCTCGGTACTCAGCAGCTACCACCTGCTCGCCGCTCGGCAGTATGATCTCATGCAAGAAGTGATCGGCGAGGTAGTTGAACCTTGTGACTTGGGCCTCTGGGTCGGTAACACTCACCAGGTCGCCGCTGGCATCGTACTGGTAAAGGGTTTCCTGCCCCAACGGATCGATCAGACGCTCGATCCGACCCTGGGAGTCGCGCTGAAAATCAATCGACAGCCCTTTGGAGTGACTGACACCGGAGTCTGAGAAGCTCAGTACGTTACCGTTGATATCAGTGATGGTCCGCAGGCCGTCTTGATCGTGGATCACGAACTGCCGGCCGTCTGGGGTGGTGAGGCGATAGGAGGCCGAGTCGTGGACGGTGGTGTTGTCCTGACTCCAGAGCTCGATCGGCCCCGGAAAGCTGCCCACTACCAGGCTCTGCGCCGGATGATCGAGGGGCACCAGCTCGCTCAAAGTACCGGCCAGAGGGACGTATTCGATGTCGACGACCTGCTGTGGCACCAGCGGCTGACAGCTTGGCTGAGGGGTGGGCTGGAAGCGGAAGACTTCGCCTCCTGGAAAAGCGATGGTGACGATATGGGGCCGTGTCGGCTCGATACAGTAGGTGGGAAAGGATCCGGGGCTCACAGTGCCCCGCCAATCGAGCCCCGGGGCAACGTTCTCCCGGAGTTGGACATCGGTCAGGGTGAGCTGCCAGCCGACCCCGAAGTCGCCGGGGCGCTTGTCGCGGCTGTCGTAGACTCGAATGACCTTGATCGGCACCCCAAGCACCGGTATGTCCAAATCGACCAGTGGCAGAGTGAAGTGACCGAGCTTGAGGTCACCCTCCACTACCACGTGGTGCGAGGTCGCGGCCGAGCGGCCAAGAAGGTCCACTGCCTCGAGTTCGAGTTCGTACAAGCCGTTGAGCAGCAAGGTCGGATCGAAGGTCGTGAGTGTAGTCGAGTCGACCGGGCCGAAACCACGGGTGAGCTCGACCCAGGCGGTCTGCCCGACCAGCCGATAGCGCAGGCGCCAGTAGTTAAGGATCTTGCTGCGCACCGTGCCGATCACGCCGGTGAAACCGGTGACACTTGCTGCGTCTTCCGGAGAGGTGAGCTCGACGTCCGGTGGCGAGTCATCGTTGGCGATCTCGAGCTCGGTGGCCTCTGTCACCAGAATCCAATAGCCGCGGCCGGGCTCGACAACTGTCAGATCGTTTGCCCAGGCGGGAACCGCAACATCGTGTATCTCCCACGGGTCTTCCAGGTCAAACGGGTCGTAGCCGAAGAGCCTCAGATACTTGCCTTTGATCGGTGCCAGGACGCTGTCGACGGACCGGACCTGGCCGGCGGGAAAACCGATGAGGTTCCAGCCCACACAGAGGTCGAAGACAGTGGTGGCGGCCAAGGTCCCTTGGGAGGGCAGTGCAACGGGTTCTCTAGCAGCGATCCATAGACCCTGCGTCGTCTCCAAACGGGTCAGATCGCTAACCGCTGGAGCCGCCGGATCGTAGCGCTTCCACGGGTCGTCATCGCAGGCATCGTAAGCCCAGACGGTAGCGAAGGAACCGGCGATCGGCGCCAACACGGCGGCGGGATCCGGGTCAGCTGGCTCCCCGGCCAAGGACACTAGATTCCAGCCCGGAGCCAGAGCAATGCCCTCCAGAGCGGACTTAGTGATCGGCGGACGGCGGACGCTAGGCTCCTTCTGCTCCGAAAAACTCGGCGGCAGGGGTGGTACGCCTTCGAGGCGCTGGGCGCTACCGGCGACTCCTAGCTGCTCAGCGCCGTGAGCTGAGTCGGGCGCAACTCCCAACACTAGCAGCCAGCCAGCCAGCATCGGGGGCATTCCCCAACGGCTGAAGCACGATCTCAGCGCTGTCGGCGGCGCCAGGTCCCGAGTGTCGATATTCCGACCGTGAGGGTTTTGCCATCAGTGAATCTCCATCTCCAGATTTACGAGGTACTCGAACCGCAGGCGTTACCCGTGAGCTTTCGGGGCCTCAGAATCACCAGCAGCGGACGCCAGTAGCTCAGAGACTTCGCGATGACCTCGCCTCTCGGCGAAGGAGCGCGCCGTTTCGCCACGACTATTGCGCCGCAGCGGGTCAGCCCCAAAGCGCAGCAGCAGCTGTACCAGCTCCCGGTTACCCCGCGCAGCGGCGGCGATCAATGGTGTCCACGAGCCTTCGAACTCGCTATCGGGATCGGCGCCAGCAGCGAGCAGAGTCTCGACGACCGTCAGCGACGGCCCGTGGATGAGAGCCGCCTCGAAGGCCGTGGGGCCGTAGGCACCGTTGTTCGGATTGGCACCCGCAGCCAGCAGCTCTTGAACCAAGTCTCCTCGGCCAGCGATGATCGCCGCTACCAGGGGCGTGTTGCCATCTTCCGATGGTTGCTCGAGGTCGACACCGTCGGCGATCAAACGATGAATAGCCGAGCTGTCGCCGGCGTCCAGGGCGACGAACAGATCGCCTGTCTCCGGACCGCTCTGAGGGTTGCCGGCTGCTGGATGCTTCGGCTGCCCTCCGCCCTGGCTCGCCAGCAGGCAGGCGATTTCCTCCCAGCCTCCCTGGCTGGCAATCTCGAGAGCGGTGCGCCCATCGCGATCAAACAAGGTGCGATCGGCCCCGGCTCTGAGAAGCGCCGCGACCGCTTTACCATTGCCCTCTGCGGCGGCAGCCATCAGCGCCGTTGCCCCGCCAGGATCGCGGGTGTTTGCGTCAGCTCCGGCTTCCAAGAGCCGGTCGACGATCGCGGCTTCGCCCGTTGCGATAGCCACCAGGAGAGGCGGCAAAGCCTGGCTCACGGGTCCGCCATCCGGATCGGCGCCGGCAGAGAGCAGGGTCTCCACTGCTTGCCCATCACCTTGTCGAGCAGCAAGGCCGAGGATCGTCAAGCCATCCTCGGAGGTCTCCAGTAGCAGCCTGGGGAGTCGGATGAGATCCTGGAGCCGCTTGTGGTCTTTCTCCTCGAGAGCTACGATCAGCTCTTGAAACGTACGGGATGAAGGTCCTCTCATGACGCCTCCTCGCGGTAGATTTGTCCCGTCTTTGGGCGATAACTCCTAGCCGGTCTAACGACTGCCGCTCCGCAACGTCCTTGCTGTCGTTGTCGGAATCCAAGTTGCTATCTTCTCCGGTATCAACGTCGGAATCACTGTCGCTATCCGAATCGCTATCGCTATCGCTATCGGAATCGCTGTCACTGTCCGAATCGCTGTCACTATCGCCTCCTCCGACATCGCAGACCAGGTTGCCGGCCTCGGCGTCGTTCTCGAGTTCCAAGCGCAGCGTCTCCGTATCCCCGGGGTGGATCTCGCGATCCTTGGCCTGACCTTCCCAGTCGGAGTCGATCACCGCGGTGGGCGGTGCCAATACCTCGTTATAGATCGTTTTCGAATCTATCTTGATCCTCTCCAGATCGCCATTGGCGTTGGGCCACAGCAGACTGATCGACTCGATGGTCGCGGTCTCTAGGCCGATGTTGGTCAATTCCCACTGCACCTTTTTGCCGTCGATGTCCAGTCGTCCGGCACCGACCACGTCACACAGCGCCGGGAACGGACACAGGGCGCCGCCATGGCGGCTGTTGCCGGAGCTCACCAGGAAGTCGCCGCTGGCGAGACCCGGGCCGATGGGCTGCGAGCAGCTGGTGTCGATCCGCGTGTGCTCCAAGCCGTCGAGGTAGATCGTGATCTCCTTCGACAAGGTGCCGTTGGCATCGGCACCGACGAAGCTGA